>CAZZLA010000048.1:6269-8350 GCA_964655035.1 uncultured Candidatus Bathyarchaeia archaeon
CGGGTTGTATCTTGTCTACGTCTTTTTCATTGGGCAGAGAGCTTTGTGTAAGTTGTACGTCTTTGATTCCGGCAATTGCTCGAATTATGGGATGTTGCTTTATTATTTCCTCGTTGGTGTCGAGGTCGTTGTAAATAACTAGTTTGTGAAATGAGAAGAGTCCGATTTCCACAGTGGTTTCTACTTTCCATCCGAGTTCGTTAGCGATTTGGGTGATGCCGTTGAAGTAGTTGCTTAAGCTTTGGTAATCCCAGTACTCAGGCAAAGGAGGGAGTTCGATTTCGAAGTCGTTCTTAAGTTTTACTTGTAAAGCAGGATTTAGAACGGTTTCTTCTTCTACTGGAGGAACTGATATGGAGAAAGGTTCCCGGAAAGTCTCTCTTTCCAACTCGATTGGCACAAAAATCAGAGGAGACCGCACTTCCTCTGAGGTGTACTTTTCCTTCCAAACCAGCATTCCGAAAGCAGCATGTAAGATACGCACGCCTTGCTCTCTGTAGTCTGAGAGTGAACGCCTGTAGAGGGTTCTAAGGGTCTTTTCAAGGTCTGTTCTGCTGGGCACGTCGCATACGAGCTGGTTTGCTGCTCGATGATGATTTTTTTCAACAACGGGTGAAAAATTCTGTCTAGAATGTTCTGTTTCCTCGGGGGGTAAGAAAAACTCCAATTTGCGTTTTCGCAAAACAAGTCTGCTGAAAATTTTTTCCATGTTTGGGCTGGAGACCGAAAGCGCTCCGCGCTTGATGGATCTGAAATACAAAAGGGTGTTTCGCCGTGACAAGTCTATGAGCCTTGATTTCCAATCTTCAATACGGCGGGTAATTGGGGGAACGTAATTTCCTTGGATTAAAGATAAGCCATGCTGGGGCATCAGATCACGATTCTAAACGATAGTTTTTGACCAATTATTGGATGCGTGCTACTTTAACATTTGTGGTGTCATCTAACAGAAAGTATTCGCTTTTTGAAGCATGAAAAAGCAGTTAAAGTGAGCGCACTTTCGCACTGTGGTTATTTTACTAGCAAAAACAGGCGTCTAAATTCAATCCAATTACGCACAGCTTTGTAAAGAGAGAAAACGCGTTTTTCACCAAAGAACCTCGAAAACCGCTTAAAATTGGAGCCGCCCCGAAAGGATTTCAGCCCTGATTCACTCAAGACAGGGAAAAGCAACGATTCATGAGTTAAAATCTATGCGATGTTTGCAAACATACCAACAGATTTAAGTAAGAACAAGAAGTACTTAGCTATGTACGTGGGTTACGTATTTGTCTGCAATTCGACTTCTTTCAAAGACTGCGTAAAAAACAAGCTGTACACCTGCTCAAGTGAACAGGTGGATGTCGCCCAAGAGATAGAAACAGATGCGGTTATCATTCTATACGTCTCTGAATCCAACAAACTAATAGGTCCCTTCACTGTTGCCGACGAAAAGCGTACAAACCTGCAGCCAGGAACATGGACCAGCAGCATAGACCGGAGCAGTCTCTCAGGTAACATCAAGGTTGAATGGGAAGAGTTACGCGAACTGGAAAACGCGCAAGAAAAGTTCGCATTCCTAAAAGATTTGCACACCTGCACCTTGTCACAGTCCCAAATTCAAGAAATGCTGGATGCCTTGAAGGAAGCGCCGAGATTGCAGTCCGCTCAGTAACAGGGCTGTCTCCGCTTTCACCCATATTTTATGCAGCTCGCGCGCTAACAAAACGCAACCAAGGGTAGATACAGAGGCATCGACAGAAAAACTTTTTGTCTGGAGACTGCTCAAGCAGCCGCCAACGGTGTCCCGACAGCCTTCTAGCAACTCAGATTAATGTTCAAATCGTAAAAGTGGCGCCGGGGAAGGGATTCGAACCCCTGCGAGCCAAAGACCCACTGGCTGGCTTGCCCACTTCTGTGCAACGTTGGATCTCGAGGCCAGCGCGATAACCACTCCGCCACCCCGGCTTGAATAGAGAGTTGCAAGCGTGTCTAAAAGAGTTTTCATTTCGAGGCCAGAAGCTAAGGAAAAAAGGGCGGCTGTTGGCCACTGAAGATTTCGCATGCACATTTCTTACCACCTTTAAAGTATGGAGGCATGG
>CAZZLA010000049.1:0-8219 GCA_964655035.1 uncultured Candidatus Bathyarchaeia archaeon
ATATACAAAGCCCGCGAACTCCCAGAAAACGAAAACCCACAATTGCACCAAATGGTCAACGACCTCAGCAAAAAAAGTCAAATCTCCAAGCCAAAACTCATGCTATCAAAGATTCCAATCCCAAACGCGTTCGCATACGGCTCACCCTTAACAGGCAACCGCGTCGCGGTCACTCAAGGACTTTTGAAATCATTGAATGACGACGAAGTCGAAGCTGTTCTAGGACATGAACTCGGCCACTTGAAGCATAGAGACGTGCAGGTTATGATGGTGGTTTCCTTCTTGCCAGCGCTCTTTTATTACATAGGCTTTTCTCTCATGCTTTCAGGCATGTACCGTGGCCGCAGAGACGACAGCGGTGGAGCCGCGATTATTGGTATAGGTTTCATGATTTTCTCTTGGGTGCTGAACCTGTTTACTCTTTACTTAAGCAGATTACGCGAGTATTATGCTGACCGACATGCCGTTTCCGTGGTGGATAATGGCGCTCAGAAACTCTCCACGGGATTAGCGAAGATAGTTAACACAAGTCGGAAAGTTAATGACGCCCACAAAGCTCAACAGAAAAAACCGAACTCAAGCGCTTTCAAGGCCCTGTTCATTTCTGATCCTGACCGAGCAAGCGCTGATTCAGTCGAGTTAGCCGCTATGAACGCTCAAAGCGACCAGAAGCTCGTTCAGGAAATCCTCTCGAAGAATCTGACTTTCACGGACAAGCTGGCTGAAGCATTATCAACTCACCCGAACATTGTGAAGCGCCTGCGAGCTCTGCAAGAACTAAGCTAGTTGCATCAACACAGTTTTCCCCGTAACAAAACGATTTTAAACCTGATGCTTGTCTTACTCAGCACAGCTCCCGGAAGTTGTTAAGGCTTGAACAAAACTTCAGAAATCATATCTCAAGTTCGCCGTGAAGGCAGAAAAGCACTTTTGGAAACAGAAGCCAAAACCATCTGCATGGAATACGACATCCCAGTTACCACGTTTAAACTGGCGAAAACTGAGAAAGAAGCCGCTGCGCTTGCAGAGCAGATAGGGTTCCCCGTGGTTTTGAAAATAGTCTCTCCCGAAATCATCCACAAATCTGACGCTGGTGGCGTCATGGTTAACCTGAAAAACGTCATTGAAGTCCAAGATGCTTACCGTAAAATTTTAGAAAACGCTAAAAAATACAATTCTAAAGCGCGAATAGATGGCGTTCTCGTGCAAGAAATGGCACCGCAATCAACCGAGGTTATAGTTGGGGCAATTAAAGATCCTCAGTTCGGGCAGACTTTGATGTTTGGCTTAGGTGGCATTTTCGTTGAACTTCTAAAGGATGTCACCTTCAGAGTCGCACCCATAACGCAACAGGATGCGGAAGAAATGATAACAGAGGTCAATGCTTACCCGCTGTTGAAAGGATACAGAAACACGCCACCCGCAGACATAAACGCCATAGTAACAGTTCTGCTGAACACTTCAAAACTGATAATGAATTATCCTAAAATCAAAGAGCTAGACCTCAACCCAATAATGGCATACGAAAAAGGCGCAAAGACAGTAGACGCACGAATAATACTGGAATGAAACGCGCGGATTATGCGGTGAGAAACCTCACTCCTTTAATAGAGTACTTCGCCGCGATGCGTTTGAGATTTTTGAAAATCAGGATTCAGTTTTAATCAGAAAAGTGGAGAAAAGTGAAGTGGCGAATTCCTTTTACTGTTTTTTTTGGCGTCTTGGTCTTAACGACCGTACAGTGGCGCCTGCTTTCCACATTTCGGAGTTGCCCATTTCTTTGAGTTCATCGGCCAGCTTCTGTCTGTAGTCTGCTTCTTGGCTTCTTTCAAGCACAATTCGCGTTTCTTCTCCCGTGGCAACAAGCTCGTAAAGTGAGTCGAATAAGGGTTTTGCGCCGTCGCGGAAGCGTTTTCTCCATCTTAACGCGCCGATGCGTGCGGTTTCGCTGCAGTTGCAGTACATCCAGTCCATGCCGTTTTCATCTACGAGGCGTATGAGGCTTTGGGTGAGTTCTTCTACGGTTTCGTTGAAGGCTTCGCTTGGGCTGTGACCATGTTCGCGGAGAGTAGTGTACTGGGCTTCCAGTATGCCTGCTAATGCGCCCATAAGTGTGCCGCGTTCGCCGGTGAGGTCGCTGTAGACTTCTTTTTCGAAGGTTGTTGGGAACAGGTATCCTGCGCCGATTGCGATGCCTATGGCTTTTGCGCGCTCCATGGCTTTTCCTGTTGCATCTTGGAACACTGCGAAGCTGCAGTTTATGCCGCTTCCGTCAACAAAGTTTCTGCGGACGCTGGTTCCCGAGCCTTTTGGCGCCACCAAGATCACGTCAATGTCGTTTGGCGGGATTACGCCAGTTTGCTCCTTGTAGACTATGCTGAAGCCGTGGCTGAAGTAGAGGGCATCCCCTTTCTTTAGGGTGGCTTTGACCTTTGGCCATACTAGTTTTTGTCCTGCGTCGGTGAGAAGGAACATTTTGATGGTTCCTTTTTTGGCTGCTTCTTCCAAGGGGAAGAGATTTTCACCAGGAATCCATCCGTCTGCTATTGCTTTGTCCCATTCTTTTTTGAAAACGCCTGTGCTTTCCTGTCCGATTATTACTTTGATGCCGTTGTCTCGCATGTTTAGGGATTGTGCTTGACCTTGAATTCCGTAGCCGAGTGAGACGACAACTTCGTCCTTTAAGATTTTTTGGGCTTTTTCAACTGTGAATTCTTGTCTTGTGATGACGTTTTCTTTAACGCCACCGAAATCTAATTCTACCATAGTTAATACCCCAGATCACTGTATGTGAAGCGAACGAGATAATTAAGAATTTAGGCTTAAGACAGACCGTAAGCAAAACAGCCAAGGTTTTTTAATTTTCACGTTTGAATTTTCCCTCTTATTCAGGTGCTTGCAGCGTATTGTATGAAAAAATTTTTTAAGCTAGCGCATTGAATAAATATAAATCGCTAAATTAATGGAGACCCACTGAAAATGAAGCGATTTATCTTAGCTGTTAGCGCGCGCATAAAGGAGAAAAGAAACTAATGAAAAAAACTTGTTTGTTTGCATTTTCTTTACTATCGCTATTGTTGCTATCACTTGTAGTAATTGCAGAAGCATATAACGCCGACTATACACACGTAATGTATCAGTCTTTAAATGATCCACCGACGATTGATGGAACATACATCGTTGACGATGACTGGATCGCCAGTGGAAAAGAAGAATTTGGGGATGGCGCTGCTTTCCATGACCAATGGATTATGACTCCAAATATGTATTGCCTTATCGTTGAGGTTACTGACAACACAACCGACACAGGAGACAAGTTGACATTATGCTTTGACTCAACCGAAACAGGCACTACAACCCCGCCTGATGGAGGTCCAAATCCAACAGAGTTCGACTATAAATTGGAAGTTACAGGACACGGCGGCTCTGAGACTATTCAATGGTACAAAGGAACTGGATCAGGCTGGACTACAGTTGATACAGCAAGTGCTGAACTCTTGGATTTAGCTCAAGACTTGGTTTCTACTCCGACAATTGCGGCTGAACACTACGTATTCGAAATGAACTTTATGAAGATAGACGAATCACTTGGAGGTCCTCTAGTTGGCTATACGTGGGCAGAGTTTGTCTCATACTATGATGAAGATACTGGCGAAACTCAACAATGGCCTCCAGCAGACGCAACTCCAGCAGGCAGCCCAGGCGTTCCGGACAGCTGGGGATACATCAATTACGTAGAGGATCAGAATCCAACGCCAACCATTCCCGAACCTTTAACAGTCGCCGCGGTTGTCTTTCTGTCCACTGTTGCGGTTGCTGTTAGCTTCTACTTTCTGCGGAAGCGACCAAAAACCCAAAGCCAAACCTCAGGAAAAACAGGAGAAATAAGCGGCACACGCTAATGCTCTCAGAAACAAGTTTCTCCTTTTTTTAACACTTGCTTGACCCAGTTCTTGGTTGACGCGACTAAAATTTAAGCTATGACTGCAATTATTGAGATAGGTGAAGGCTGAGGCTTCGGCACATCTACGCCGAAACAGATTGTAGCGTTCGATCTGCCAAAACCAAAAAGCAAAGTGAACAAGAATATGCATTGAAGCTTTCAAGATGTTAATGCAAGGGTCTCCCCTTCTGACTTGTCAAGAGTAGATCTTATATACGAGGTTCTTAAGAACAGCAAACGCGAACGAAAAGAATTCCTCTTTAACTTTAAAGCTTTGAAATAAAGCATTAGAAAGGACGTTGAAGGAAACGCATTGGAAAGATAGGCGTGTGACAGTTACGCGCGCTTCTAAACTAACAGGAGTTTTCACCGGAGCTTTAGACATCAACAGAGCTAGAAAACTTTTAAACCTGAAGCCAAAAATAAGTCTGGGAGAAGGTTTACAGAAAACCATAGATTGGTGCACAAAAACGCATGCGCGAAAAGGGTACGTTGACAAGAAAGTACTCATGGAGCGCTTAGTAACATGATCGAAAGATTCCTAGACACTTTTACTTCAAAAGTTGGAGAAGCCGAAATCGCCGTACTTATGCCCATACATAACGAAGCTGAAACGATCGAAGAATCTGTCATGGAATTTTACAACGTTATAAACCCGAAGATGCCGGTGGAACTTGTCTTAAGCGAAGATGGAAGCACAGACAATACAGAAAACGTAATTGAAAGATTAAGCGGAAAGACACCGCTCAAAGCCGTCCTCTCAACTTCACGCAAGGGCTATGCAGGCGGAATAAAAGACGGTTTAAAACGTGTCAAAGCCAAATACGTGTTGATAACAGATTCTGACGGGCAACACGATCCAAGAGACTTCTGGAAACTATGGAACTTGCGCATGAAATACGACATAGTAAGCGGCTGGCGCAAGGAGAGAGCTGATGCCCTATACAGAAAAGTCATGTCCAAATTCTTCCAGTTAAGAATCAAAAGCACGTTTAATCTCCCGAATTTAATGGACATCACAGCTCCATTCAAGCTCATGAAAACAGAAGTGGCTACAGAAATAGCGGAAAAATGCAAGTACATGAGCGAAAGCTTCTGGAATGAATTCTCAGTAAGGGCTCACATTGGAGGTTTTAGCATCGGAGAAACCCCAGTCGCACATCGCAGCAGAGCAGACAAAAGCGCAACCCGCGTCTACAAGCCATGGAAAATACCCGAAATCGCCCTTAAGCAACTCATGGCTTTATCCAAGCTCAAATTAGAGCTCAAAATGTAGTGGAGAAATCAACTAAATGCAACTCAAGAACATAAAAATCGTCATCCAGGTTATCGTGGGCGTCGCCATCTTACTCTGGCTGCTTCAGCTAGCAAACTCAAGCGAAGTATTTGCATCAATTTTACAATTTAACCCAATAAACCTGATAGGGGCCGTGGCTTTCTTCATCACAGCATCCACCTTCGTGGGTCTTGCACTCTGTACTACACTAAGGCGCTCCAATCCAAACGCCCCGTTGCGGCAAATGTTAATGGCTAGCTTTGCTGGACAATTATTAAGCGATGTAACTCCCGTAAGATCAGGCTACTTTTTGACCCCTGTTTTCCTCAATCAGCTAGCCAGTGTACCCGTTGAGCAAGGAATGACAGGTGTGCTTGCCACAGGAGGCATTAACTCTATCGTGAAGGTGATTACATGTTTAATAGGCTTGGGATATTTCGCAACTTATTTGCCGCTTCCAGCAGAGATCACTAATGCGTTACTCGTCGGAGTTGCAGTCTTACTTATCGCAGGCGTCTTTTTGCTATTGCTAATGTGGGAAAGAAGACTCTCAAAACTTGTTGCCAAATTCGAAAGAATACCGCTAGTTGGCAAAAGACTGAACAAATTCACTGAAATATTCAGTAATGTTCAGGAAGAAGGGCGAAAAATAAGGTATTCTCTGATATTTGTTGCGGCTCTGATATTATTGTCGATACTGGCAAACGCCACAGCATTATACTTTATTTTTAATGGTATTTGGGGCCCCTCTCTTCACCTACTTGACTTCTTTTTTATAGCTGCCTTTGCCTCAGTGTTAACTTACATTCCTATCACAATCGCAGGTCTCGGAGTGCAAGAAGCTGGCTATGTTCTTCTTCTTCACATATTACTTGACCTGCCTCTCTCCACCATCAATCCAAGTCTTGTAGCATTTGCATTGATAACAAGGGCATTATTCACCGGAACGGACTTAATAGGCATTACTCCATTGCTCAAGGCCGGATTGAAACCCAAAATCTAATGGCTATTTCGAGTTTAAGAGCAATATTGCCTTTGTTCTCTCACCTAAGATGTGTAAATTCTACTTCAAGCGATATATCTACCTGTTCAGTATAGTTGTCTCTGTATACGACTAATATTGAATACCGCCCATAGGATAGGATTAGGTTTTGGATATATGGGTCCGCTTCACCTGAATCGCTGTTGAGGTTCGGTTGCCGCGTCACCATTTCGTATTGCGCGCTCGGGTTTACTGCTAGATTATTTGGCAGAAAGTCATTGAAAACTTCCAGGCTTATCTTCTTGCTGTCGGTTGTACTGTTAACGCTTAGAACAGATGAGTCATTTGCTTGAATGTACAATGATTTTAATAATGGAAATGTTCCGTTAAATGCGGTAATGTTGTAGATCTTAAAGCCTTCGGGTATAAACAATGATTCTTTGTTCCAGTAATTGTAGAATCGGATATGCACGGTAACGTTGAAGCTTTCTTTGAATGTTTCTTCTCGGTTAACAATGAGGAATGTGAAATATCCCCACTTGTTTACTTGCCATACAAAGGAGGGGTTTTCAACACCAGAGCTATTAGCAGACTTAATAGGCCATTTCTTCACGAGTGTAGATTCTTCTAAAAGGTTAGCATTCGTCGTTTCCGGAATTATTTTGTTCCATAATTCGATGTTGACCAAATGCTTAGAACTATTGACTGCGACCATCATCAATCCTTCTCTATAGTCAACGGGAATGGGAATATGAAACTTGCAGCTAGGAGGGTCTGTTGAATTTGTCACTATCATATTAACTGTTAATTGTTTTATTGGCGGAGCAAAGTCTTTCTGAGCGAATGAGGCGTAAACTTTTTCTTCTTCGAGGGATCCAACATGATACACTGCTGTACCATTTAATCCAACATAAACCGGCGGCAAGTAATCGGGGTCGCCTAGGTACCTCGTAAGGACGCACCACTTGTAAGCGGGGGGCATTCTTATATCTAAGGGCGTTGCCCAAGGAACGCTTAGAATATATGTTACATTTCTTTCCTCAAGGAACTCCATGCTCTCTTCAATAGTATCCATTTCATAAAGTGGCGCGGCCTCGTTCCCATCAAGCGTGAAGATATCACGTTCAATATAGTATTTTTTAATATCGTAAGTTGCGATTCTAGCATCTGTTGGTGTGTTTTCGTTAATCCATTTCCATGCATCTCCCTCCTCAAACACTTCCGAAAGGTAGCTCCACTTGTCGTTACTGCGCGTGGGTGTAGGTTTTAAAAAGTTTATGCTGGGAAGCACCGCTACACTTGAAGTAAGCACCAGCGATATGAGAATTACAGCGGTTGTACGTTCGACTAAATCTTGCTTTGAGAGAAGTGATTTGACGCTTGCAGAGAGAATGATGGCTAAAGCTGGTAGAGCAATTATTAGGTAACGTACAAATGGAATGTGTACTCCCATGATTGCAAGGCCAACGAGGAACAAATAAAACGGGAGAATTAGGTGGAACTGTTTCCGCTTGGCAACCGTAAGATAAATGATTGCCAAACATAGGATCCCAGCTCCTATTTTGCAAATTATACTAAACAAATCAAAAAAGGGCACTTTTGACCAATTCTGAAAATGCTGCATTGTGGAGTTCAAGAGCACTGGATCTAAGTAATTGCCAATACCAAAAAATGGGTAAACAGGATTTCTAAGAAGTAGAAAATTTCTCATGTACCATGGCAGAATAATGACTGATGCTAATACGGCTAACCCAATGAAGCGTTTCACAGATAACCTTCTACTCATCGAATAAAGCAATAAAAGACCAAAAGAAAAAATGCCAATATAGCTTGTAAGCGCTGAAAAACCGCAAAATAATGTTCCAGCTATTTCGTATTTTTTGGCGTCTGCATCGTTCGAATTGTACGCTTTAAAGAAAAAAAGCGCAGATAGTGTTAGCATTAAGGTTAAGCCCATAAAATATGTTTCGTGAACAAAAAGTTCCCAAAAAGTGGACATGGAACACAATGCAAACATG
>CAZZLA010000050.1:0-3242 GCA_964655035.1 uncultured Candidatus Bathyarchaeia archaeon
TAGGTCAAGGACAAAAAACCTACAATGCCCACGTAGTAGGCACAGACCCCTACAACGACATAGCGCTGCTTAAAACCGAAAAAACCCTGATTTCCAACCCATCGAAATAGGCGATTCCGCCACGCTAAACACGGGCCAATTCGTCCTTGCTCTCGCTAACCCTTTCAACAGGCAGCAACCAACAGCCACCACAGGAATAGTCACCAACCCAGATGCCACCCTCCGAGGCTTACGCGGAACAGCCATGGAAAACATAATCGCCACAGACGCCAAACTAAACCCCGGGTTCTCAGGCGGGCCCCTCGTAGACGCTCAGTGCAAGTTGATAGGCATAAACACCGCTTACGTATGGTCACGCGGCATAGCCATTCCAGTGAATAAAGTAAAAACCATAGCTGACCGGCTAATGAGTGGACGCGTATTTAGAAGAGCGTACTTGGGAATTGTCGCTAACAGCGTTGCCATTCCCAGAGAAATCCAAGAGCAAATAGGCTTGGACCAGCACAGCGGGGTCATGATTTTCTCGGTTGAGCGCGGCTCACCAGCGAAAAACGCGGGCTTAGCCATGGGCGACGTGATTGTGGGGTTCACCGGGAAAACCGTCACCAACTTCTCCGACCTGCCGAGGCTTTTAGTTGAAGATGTAATCGGAAAAGAAACCAAGCTCACCATAATCCGCCGAGAAAAATTGCTCGAACTCAATGTCACCCCAACAGAGCACGGAGGCGAAAACAACGAATAAACAAATCCTTATAGAACTCAACCCGCCGCAACCGCTTCCCACGCCTTCACCTCTTCGTCCTTTTCCCTCGCCCACTCCACACATACCAATAGACCCTAATCCACAGCCGCACTTTCTTTTTTAGGCGAAAAAACACGGGCGCAACGGCTAAGTAAAAGCGCGCGCGATGATCTACAATGCAGCCAAAGCCAAACTGTCTAAAATTAAGACTGGAAAAGAAGTCTTAATAGGCTCCGTAGGCGTCGCAGTAACCGACCTCAACCCAAAGGGTGAAATCCGCGTTCTAGGCGAGTTCTGGCAAGCTATCACCAAAGAAGGGGAGATAAAGAACGGTGAAAAAGTGGAAGTTGTGGGCATTGAAGGCATGTTCCTCATCGTAACGCCAGTCAAGGAAAAAGCGAAACTCGCTCAAGTAAATTAGCATATGCTTGAGGCTTAATTATGATTGATATAATAGCTCCCATTATTGCTTTTGTAGGCATCGTGATCGCACTTTTTCTGCTAAGCGGCATCTGAGTCCTTAAAGAATGAGAAAGAATCCCCGTCCTGAGGCTTGGACGCTACATTGGCTTAAGAGGACTTGGAATCACATATCTTATCCCTTTGATTGACAGAGCACCCGTCAGAATCTCAACCAGGCTGGACACAATTCAATTCAGAACAGAGTCAACGCTCACTTCAGACAACGTTCCCGTAAACGTGGATTCAGTACTTTACATGAGACCCGTAGACTTGGAGAAAGCCGTATTGCAAGTTGAAAACTACTATCAAGCCACACAACTAGCCGCCCAAACAACCCTCAGAGAAGTCATAGGCAAAGTCTCCCTTAACGAGCTTCTTGCGGAACGCGAAAAAGTTGGTGCACACCTACGCGAAATCATAGACGGAAAACCGAATCATGGGGCATAAAAGCCACAGCCGTCGAAGTGAGAGATGTCCTGATACCGAGCAACCTCCAAGACGCTATGTCCAGACAGGCACAGGCAGAAAGAGAAAGAATCGCAAGAGTCACGTTAGCTACCGCAGAGTACGAAGCATCCCAGAAGATGATAGAAGCAGCCCGCAATTACGAGAGTAGCCACGAAGGCTTACGGTTAAGATGGATGAACATACTGTACGAACTGGGACAACAATCAGGAACAAATACCATAATGCTGGTGCCCTCGGTTATGCCGGAAGCAGGATGGCCGCCAGTGAGCATGTACGGCTTCAAAGAACTACCCAAAAACCAATCAAGCAACAAGAAAAAAGAATGAGCTGCGCACTTTTCCCCTTATTTTCTCTTTTTCCTGAGTTACTAAAAGCAGGTTCAGCTAGTTTGGCTGTTCTTTACCGCTTTTGCGGTTCTCTCTAACAACAAAAATGCTGCTTCTTGGCTTGGCCAACTTCCCACGCCACAGTCAGGACCCGTAAACGTCATCCGCTCCCCGTACTTCTCCTTGGCTGTGGCGTACCGTTTCTTTATAACTGCTTCATCTTCAACCAGTTGCTCCGCCGTCGGTTTCGTCACACCTTTGTCATAAAGTTCCGCCATAATCGAGTCTATGTCCGTCCTTGAAACGCCAACGCGTATCTGCTTGTCCGCGTCTTCCAACAATTTCTTGGAGATGCCCTCGATGTTTTTCGGCGACGCCGCATACTCAAAAGACACTACATCGATGTTTTTTACTTCCAACACATCGGGCAGCCTTGACGCTGAATGAAGATGAATCTGCTTTGCTGGACCTTGAAAGCTAAAGGCTTTCTCCAGAACGTCGCGTATAACGTCGCTTCCAGCGGCTATGCTTTGGAACCCGAAGCTTGGCTCGTCTATGGACACCACCTCGGTCTTGATGTGCTTGGAGTTCAAGACGGAGTTTTTGGCGAAACGCCGTATGGTCTCCGCGAAGCTGTCAAGCACATTGCTGTAAGGCGTTGTTCCTACTTCTTTCAGATACTGCTCTAAAGGTCCAAAAATGGCAACGCGAAACGGAATCCTCTTCCCGTACTCTTCGCTAAGCGCCTTTGCCTCTTCATTGATTAAGTGCACTTCCGGCAGAACTGCCTGTTTCTCCTCCACTATGAAAGAGCCTTTCGCCATTGCACTGTGGATAACGTCTCTGACTTGGTTAATTCCATCATACTGCTGCGAAGAAGTAATCACATCCAATCCAGAGGCGAGCTTCTTCTTGAAGGCATCCAGAGTTACCTCCCAGAAATTCTTCAGCAGAAACTCGTCTTTTCGAACATCACTTCCGCTGAATATGGCTTCTCGTGCAAGCCGATATGCCCTGTTGAATGTTTCCCCGTCCACTTCAGGCGGCAAAGGGAAACTTCCTATATCGTCGACTAACGTATCCATGATGCTATATTACCCACAGACTTCATTTAAAGCATGCTACGCACTTCAACATCTCCGTAACACTAAAAAACCACAGCGCATTGGAATAGTAAAACTGGAATCGACATGTCCGAGCATTGTGCATTCTGCAAAATAGCCCAAAAAGAAGCGCCTGCAAGC
>CAZZLA010000050.1:3252-8119 GCA_964655035.1 uncultured Candidatus Bathyarchaeia archaeon
ATAGTCTACGAGGACGAAAAAATAATCGCGTTCATGAGCATAAGACCCATAAACGTCGGTCACACACTCGTTGTTCCAAAGAAGCATTACGAGAACATCTACGAGATTCCAGAGGACGAAGTGGCACACCTATACACAATCGTGAGGAAAATAGCTTATGCCGTACAGAGGGCAGTTGACGCGGAAGGCATTAGAATTGTCCAGAACAACGGCGAAGCCGCGGGTCAAGTCGTTTTCCACATGCACGTCCATGTTATTCCCATGAACAAAGACCGTTCATGGATGCACCACGCTCAAATGCGCGATGCTGACGCGCTAAGAAAAGATGCACGAAAGATAAGAGAGTTTGTTTGAGGAGCTTTTCAAACTTGGTATCACTGAAAACTATCCCAAATAGGAACACCTATAAAAGAGGGAAAAACCATTTGTTACACTGCAAAAAGCGGGAAAAACATGACTGAAGAACCTAACAAAAGTGAAACCCCCATTCCAGAGAAACTTTTAATTGATGAACCAACAAATTTTCCGTTCCACGCCGCTTATGTCGTTTATTCCGAGTTGTTTGACAGCACAACTGAAGCCGAAGCTAAAGCGGATTTAAACAGGAATATTGAAGCTCTGAAACAGAACAGAATTGACTGCGAAACTTTTTACAGGAACATCTCTCATCACCGAAAAACAGGGCATAATCAATATCACGACAGATTTTCCATGCAAACTCAGAGAAAAAGAGACTGGCGCAAGAAAGCTCAAAGACAAGAGCGCATAAAACGACACAAAAAATAAGCAAGCTTACCCTGCTCTACATGAGTATTGATTCAATAGTTAAGTTCAGTACCACTTCTGCAATGTCACTGGTGTACTCCGCGGCTCTGCGGATGCTCTCAATTATCAAACGCAGATGAGGCGCATCTTCAACATCTATCTTTTGAGAAGAAACCACCGCCTCTTTCTCAATCGAAGCTATGTCTTTTGTTTTTTCAACAATGCTTTCGGCAAGAGCGTAATAGCACGCGCTGAGGCAGAGGTGGATGCGCTTTACTTCGCGTATCTGAATAAGCTGTCTAAAATGCATGCGCACAACAAGCTTGTGATGCGCAACCTTCTGGTCTCGCGGTACCTCGAAAGGATCGCCGACCACACCACGTACGTTGGCGAAGCAGTAGTTTACATTGCCACTGGAGAAAAAATAAGCCTACGGTAGCTGACAAGTTTAAACATTTCTGAAGAATTCGTCAACGCAGCTTGGGGTCGCATGATAGCCGGTTAGTTTCTAAATATTCAGCTTTGGTTTTTTAAACTAAGCCACGTGTGGAGTTGATTATTGGAATATTCTGATTAACGAAATAAAGTATTATGTACTCTTTCAGTAGTTTCTTTACAGGCTGTCTGTAGGGGTCAGGAGATAGGCTTAAAAGATGCAGGTGAATGAGGCTCGCTTCCGCAGTAGTTGGATCGAGCGAAAGGAGAAGGCGGAAGCAGCATTGGCTAAACTTCAATCCTTGAAAAACCAGATTTCAGAGTTAAGAATGCAATGTGAAGCCTTGAAGAAGCGGCAGTCAGAAAGGCAAAAAGATGTGGTTTGTAGCGAGTGTGGAAAGTCAATAGAGCAGGGTCAAGAAGTTGTGCTCAAGGGTTCTTTCGGAAAATTAGAGAGTTATTATCATAAGGACTGTTTTAAGGCGATTTGGCTGTCTCAGACTTGGACATTTGATTATTCTGAGCCGGGTTTTCTTAGAAAATTAGTTGATCGATAGCTTTAGTTTGGCTTGTTTTTGATGTCCTGGTTTCTGGGGTGTTTTGTTTCTCATTTCCTCCTGAAATAAGTATTCTTAAATCGTAATATTTAAGTTAGGCGTTGCATATCAACACAATAACAAAAAACTGGAGGAAAAAAGCAGTATGCCCGAATATCTGGTGTTGATGAAATTGAACCCAGGAAAAATAGTTGACGCCTTAGGTGACATAAGAAAAATGGAAGAGAAACCGGTTTCCGGTGTAGACCTCTGTTACAGCATGAACATCTTTGGAGCATGGGACGTAGGCATCTGGATCAACGCTGAAAACAGTTCCGAAGTGCTCGAGTTCGTTCAGAAAAAGGTGAAGAACCTGAGCGGCGTCACCGACGTGTACACAGTGCCCACATTTCCACATGGAAATGGTGCCAAGACCGCAAAGACCTCAGAGGAACAGAAAGCCCCTTTAGGAACTTGAAGAAGCGGACTAACCGAAAATAGGGTTCAATGACTTCGAAGTCAAAAAATATTCCCAATATCTTCGTTTCTTAAACATGTTAAACTAGTCTCCGCTTGGCGGAAGGGACTGGCAGACGAGCTAGCACCACACCTTAAAGGCACCGTGAATTTTGGAACCAACGTGGAGCGCTGATTCACAACAGCTAAAGTCAAATCAGAAAAAACAGGATAAGCGACAAGTGACATCAATGGCAGAAATTGAAATCTTGCCACAACAGATAGTTGACACAAGGATAGTTATTCTTAAATCTAAATTTGATTCAAGCAGGGTGAAGGTTCAAGCAGAGAAGTTAAAAACCAGTTTTTTCGTCAGGTTTGGCTTCTTGAAGCCTAAGCCCAAAGACGTGTTGCTTGTCGCATTCAGCAAGTATTATGAACCGTACATTGTGATTGGCGGTAAATACTCTATTGATTATTGCAAGCGACACGGATACGCGCTTAAGGTTGAAGATAGGACGCAAGCGCTTTTTATTGATGGTAAAAAGTTGAAACCTGAACCTCTGTCTGTGAGGGGCGATGCCCGAGTGATTAAGCTGGTGGGTGAAGAGCATTCTCATTACGAAAACGAAACATACGTGGTTCTTGATAGAATGCTGCAGGAAGTCTCTGCTGAAAACTTGTTTTTGGCACCTTCTGAAAGTGACCTGGAAAATCAACCATCCGGAGGCTTGGATTTAAGAAAACCTCAGATCTCACTCGAAGAAGAGATAGCGATTCTTCGCTCCAGAATAGCTAAGCGACCTACGGATGTTGCGGAAATTATCCGAGAAAACTTTGAAATCAACGAGCGCACCATAATTTACAGTCCCGTTTATGAACTTACTTTCAAAAACTTGAAAAACGGAAAAAAGGTGACCGCTATAGTAAACGGCGTCACCGGAGGCGTGGTCATAGGCAAATTTGAGAAAGCCTCCGTAAAACTTGACATAGAGGTTGCACCTGAAAGTTTTTCAACCACGCATACGCGATTTTTTCGAGCTGAACCCGAGCAGACGCGTCAACCGCGGGTTCCTGATGACGCCTACGTTTCCAGTTCAACCAGTAAAAGTCCGGCTGGAAATCTTGTAGTTGAAGAAAAGGTGAATACGGTTGCGCCTGAGCCACGTCAAGGGGATGGCGGCTTTCAGTTCAGCGCGGAGAAAACGACGCATTTGGCCACTGATTTTATGAGTCGTCTAGGTTACAAGCAAGGCCAATTTCCAACTAAACTATCTTTGGATGGCGAAACTAACGTCGTCGAAATAAAACTTCAAAAAGGAACTGCCAGAGTGCAGATTGACACCAAAACAGAGGAAGTCAAGGAATACGAAATTCAAGAGGAAGAGCCTGAGGAAGGTTGGTTCACTTCAAAAAGGAAAATCCTGTTGTTACTATCATCAATTGCCACAATCATCGTCGCTCTAAAGCTTATCAACATTTTTTAATGCCAGCCACGCCCCATTTTGGAAGTCAGGGCTTGGTGGGGTACCACTTCTTGATCTCCGTAACGCTTTCTTTTGATTTGTAATAATCACCAAGCATGCAATCCAGAGATTTTGGGCATTCTAAGCATGAGTCCGGTATTCCTTCTCCCTTCTCGCGGCTACCGAGATAACCAAAATGATGTTTGCATCCAGAAATGGATGGCTTGTTTACCTCTTCTGCATTTGCTGCTGGTTGCTCAGTTTGAGACGGCTCTATCGGCTTTGGCGTTTTACTTTTAACCTGTTGTTGCTTTTCTGTTTCCTTTCGTTCTGCGGCTAGTTGTTCCGCCTTTAGTTCTGCTTCGATTCGTTTTGCTTCCAATCGCTCCGCATATAGTCGTTCAGCTTTTCGTTCTGCCTTTGAGCCCTCTGCTTTTAGTTCTGACTCTAACCAGTCTGTCTTTCGTTCCGCCTCTAGTAGTTCTGCCTCTAGTTGCTTTGCTTTTTGCTCCGCCTCCAATCGTTTCGCTTCTCGTTGCTCCGCCTTTAGTTCTGCTTCCGATCGTTCTGCTTCCAGTCGTTTTGCTTCCAATCGTTCCGCTTTTAGTTCTGACTCTAGCCACTCTACCTTTCGTTTCGCCTCCAATTGCTCCGCTTTTAGTTCTGACTCTAGTCGCTTTGCCTTTCTTTCTGATTCCAGTAGTTCTGCTGCTAGTCGTTCCGTCTTTAATTCCGCTTTTAGTCGTTCTGTTTCCTTTCGTTCCGCTCCCAGTTGTTCTGCTTCTTGTCGCTCTACTTCCAGTCTTTCCGTTTTTAGTTCTGCTTCCAATCGCTGTGCCTCTAATCGTTCTACTTTTCGTTGTGCTTCTTTTAGTTCTGCCTCTAGTCGTTCAGCTTTTTGTTCTGCTTTTAGTCGTTCTGCTTCCTTTATTTTGACATCTTCTTCTGTTGGCCTATTTTTTTTCGTTTTCGCATTGCCTTGTGCCGTGTCCATTTTAACAAGTGTTTGGCATGTGGGACACATGTAGTATTTTATTATTTTAGGTCTGGAAAAAACGCTATTACAATTAGGATTTGGGCAGCGGTAGCTTTCTTTCTGCTTCTGTTTTTCTTCTTCTTTCTTCTGCATCACTTTAGCGCGCCATTCATTGAATAATTGTCCCAAGAGCGTATATAGTCCTTGTTTAAGGAGAGTAAGTATTACTTATC
>CAZZLA010000051.1:0-8114 GCA_964655035.1 uncultured Candidatus Bathyarchaeia archaeon
ACGCCTGCGCTTTTGATGTCGTTGTTGGCTGCGAAGATTAATTCGTCTGCGATGGTTTCCGGTACGCTACGAGGGTTGTTTGCGCTGGCGTTACGTGCGCCTTCGGTGAGGTTTCGAAGTGCCATGTCTATTCGCCGTTGAGGCGCCAAGTCCACGCTGAGGTGGTAGACGGTTCCGCCGTAGCTGAGGCGGGTGGTGTCCTCTGCTGGCGCGCTGTTTTCTACGGCTTGAACGAGGATTTCCACTGGGTTTTTCCCGGTGCGCAGGTGGATTATTTCGAACGCCTGTTTCACGAAGTTGGTGGCGCGGGCTTTTTTGCCTGCGTTTTTGCCTGGGCGCATGAAGCCGTTTATGAAACGTTCTACGATGTTGACGCGTGCTTTGCGGAAGCGTTGGTGCTCGTGGCGTCCCATGCTGTGTGGCAGCGTCATTGGCGTCAAGTTTATGTAGCGTTGTAAGCCTGGGTCTTTGACGGTTATGTCGTTGAAGGTCCATTTTTGAAAGAGTAAGATGTCTGGTTTTTTGCTCATTGCGGTCACCTTGCGGGTTTTTGTTTGCGTCCGTAGACGAGTTCTTTTAGGCTTACGCCGTTGACTTTGATGACTTTCCAGCGGACGCCTGGGATGTCGCCCATTGCGCCGCCTCGTGTGCCGCCTATGCCTTCGACGATGACTTCGTCGTGTTCATCCACGACGTTTAGGGCGCCGTCGCCGGGGAGAAAAGCTGTTATTAAGCGTCCGTTTTTGATGAGTTGTGTTCTTACGCATTTGCGTATGGCGCTGTTAGGCTGTTTGCTTTCAACGCCTACTTTTTCCAGGACTATACCGCGGCTCATGGGTGCGCCCTGTAAGGGGTCAACCTTTTCGTCTAAGCGGAGCATGCGGCGGTTAAAGTAACGATCTGACCAACGGAAGTTCTTCCGTTTGGCTTTAAGCTGTCTTGCGGCGAATTCGCCTCTTGGAGATTTTGGGCACATGCCTTATGTTTCCTCTTGCACAGCATAAATCCCAACACACATATATAAACAAAACGAAGCCGAAGCGCGGGTTTCGTTCGGATTAACTAGTCGCATGTTGTTTGATTTACTTTCACTGTACTCTCTCCCCTGCACTGGGAAGTCGGTTCTAGGATAGCTTAAAAGCCATTGAAGAGGCACTCAACTCCTTAAAGATTGGGAGAAGTGAAGCGTTTGTATCAGAATACCGTTGTAAAAAGTATGGCGTCTCCGCCTTTGCTTTCACTGAACATGCGGAACGTAAACCAGTTGTTTCCAGGTTTCGCTGTGGGAGACTTCGCTGTGCTTCATGGATCTTCGTCTGTGGTGTCATTGTCTTCATTGTTGTGTGTTAGAGCACAGTTGCCCGTCCAGCTTGGAGGTTTAGGAAGCAACGTTGTTTTCGTGGATGGTGGAAACACTTTTCAGCTTTATCATGTAGCTCGACTGGCGCGGTTGCATGGGCTTGACCCGAAACAAACTTTGGAACGAATCTACATTTCTCGGGCGTTCACGGCTTACCAGATGACGGCTCTTGTGCTTGAGAAACTTAGAGAAACCATTCGGCGATATGACGCGAAGCTGGTGGTAATTTCGGATATTGCAGGGTTTTTCTTAGACAAGGACATCGCTGAGACTGAGGCGCGTCGAGTTTACAGTCAAGTAACTGCTTACCTCTCAAACTTTGCGAAGGAAAACCAGATTATGCTGGTTGCTACGTATCCGCCGCATCAGGAGAGCAGGCGAAACACTTTCCTTCATGAGGTAACTTGTGGAAGAGCCAACACGGTCATATCGCTTCGGCAGACAAAGTATGAACGGGAATTCATTTTGGAGAAGCATCCGCGTTACGTTTTGGGGGTTGCGGAACTTCCCTCTGAGATTCTTACGCTAGAGCATTTCTTGAAGGCTTAACGATGGGCAGGACTGTTGAGTCGTACCGCATGGCGTTGGAAGATGAAATCAGCAGGTGGAAAGGATTTTCCAAGGCACTGCGCACCGAAGACCGGAAGGCGTTTGATGCTTTGATGGATGCGTGTAGACTTTTCGCTTCAGCAGGAAGCAACGCCACTCTGCCAATACTCTTTGAGCCTATGGTCATATCTATTCTGCTTTTCCAGCAAAAAAAGCTGCGTAGGTTAGAGAAGGCTTTAGATGCAGTCAGGCAACGCGGGCAGTCCGAAGCGTGTTAGGGGCTGGCTCCTCGATGTCTACCCTTCTGACTTCGGCGAAGTCGCGGTTTGGGTTATCAGCGAGAACGGCGAAAGAGTCAGGCTTAACGACAAGTTTCAGCCGAAAATCTATGTTTCAGGCAAGCAGGAAGACATAGAGCAGTTAGCCAGCGGTTTCTTCTCCAGCCAAGCCGTAGCCGCCTGGAATTTTGCTTACAAGTATGCGCAGCCGACTGACGGTGAGAAATCAAGGGTCCTAGAGGTTGCACTTAAGGACTGCAGAAAAACGTCTGCGTTCACGCGACTTGTTCTGGAAAAAGGCGATTACCGGCAGTATCAAGTTCATAACTGCGATTTGCACGGCGACAGGGCTTATCTTTTTAGTCGCAACCTGTTTCCGCTTGCCCGTGTAGAAGTAGACGCTGAAGAAAAAAATTTGAGCTACAAACTTTTGGATTCGGTGAAGTCCCTTCACTACTCTGTTCCGCCTTTGCGAGTGACCAAGCTGGAGGTGGAAATTGCCAAAGAACGCAAAATAGCTGGCTTTAGAGACCCGATAGGCAGGATAGTTGCAGTTCAGGATGACAAGCGAAGGCTTATTGATTTTGGAGGGGAAAAAGACAAGATATTACAGCTTGTGCGGGTTATCAGAGATTTCGACCCTGACATTGTTTTGACGTCTGGCGGAGACTCATATCTTTTCCCCTATATGATTCACAGAGCCACAATCAACGGCTTCATAGACCGGTTCGTGCTTAACAGGGATGCGGTGCCTTTTGTTAGCAAAGTGGGGCGGGGCAGAACGTTCTTTTCTTATGGGCGCACGTTCTACAAGGCGGCTACCATGCGGCTTTACGGCAGGGTTCACATCGACAGAAACAACACTTTTGTTTTAAATGAAGCTGATTTTGACGGCTTATTCGAGGTGGCGAGAACTTGCAGGGTGCCGTTGCATACGGCTTCTCGCACGTCTATCGGCTCCAGCATGTCTTCGCTTCAGTTTTACCAAGCAGTTACAGATGACGTTTTGATTCCGAGAAACAAGAGCATACCCGAAGCGTTCAAATCCGCTTATGAACTGCTTGTGGGCGACCGCGGAGGCTTCGTGTATGAGCCGCATGTGGGGATTCACGATGAAATCGGCGAAGTGGATTTTTCCTCAATGTACCCAGTCTTGATGGTGAACAACAATATTTCTGCTGAAACCGTGCTTTGCGGGTGTTGCCCCGATTCGCGGTTGCGCATTCCCGAGTTGAATTATCATATCTGCGAAAAGCGGATGGGTGTTGTTCCTAAGGCATTGAAGCTTATCGTCACCAAGAGACTGGACTATAAGAGGTTGGCGCAGGAGGTTCGGGACCCCGAGCTTCGAAAAGTTTATGATAAGCGGCAAGCAGCTTTAAAATGGATTTTGGTTACGTGTTTCGGCTATTTGGGTTATAGGAACGCTAAGTTTGGCACTGTTGACGGTCATATGGGGGTTTGCGCGTTCGGCAGGGAAGCGTTTCTTAAGGCGGCTAGTATGGCGGAGGCTACGGGCTTTGAGGTTATTCACGGGATTGTTGATTCGTTGTGGCTGAAGAAGAAAAACGCGGCTGTCTCCGAGTACACCGATTTATGTGCAGAAGTAAGCAAGAAGACAGGGGTTCCTTTGAATTTTGAGGGTGTTTACAAGTGGGCTGTTTTTCTTCCTTCCAAGGTTCATCCTAACATCGGAGTCTTAAACAGGTACTACGGCGTCATGAAAGACGGCAAGGTGAAAGTCAGGGGCATAGAAGTGCGGCGCAGAGATACCCCGCGGTTTGTTCACAACGCTCAGATGAAGATGATTAACGTTTTAGCTTCTGCAGACAACTCGAAGCAGTTTATGGAGAAAATTCCTGAGGTGCTACGGGTTGTGAAGGAATATCGGCGGAGACTGTTAAGCGGGGAAGTGCCCGTATGGGATTTGATTGTCACAAAGCATTTGTCGAAGCACCCGAGTAAGTACAAGCAGCATGTAAGCCAAGTTATTGCGGCGGAGCAGTTAATGAAGGAAGGCGCGGAGGTTCATGCGGGCAAAAACATCAGGTTCCTGTTCACGAAGGCTGATGACAAGCGGTATGAACACAGGGTTAAGGCGGAGCAGCTGATAGAGAAGGGCGTTAACGCGGACACGAGAAAGTATTTGCTTTTGTTGTACGCTTCAGCGGCGGGTTTGTTGAGTTTTGCGGGTTACACGGCTGAATCGGTTTATGACGCGGTCAGAGGATACAAACACAAGAGTATCATGGAATACTGAAGCTCTCGTAGAGGCACACCTTAGGTGGTTTTTACTATGTGGCTTTGTAGAACCTGTTGTTCTGTGAGGGCTTTTTCCATAAGCTCCTTAAGCGCTCGGTTCAGGTTGCCGTTGTAGTAGGGGCGGACGATTTTCTGGGCGAAATTCGTGAGCAGCGTCGCGGGAACGTCGTGGAATGTCAGGTCCACCAGCAAGTCGTCTTCGATGGCGGTTTCCGTTAAAGCTACTTTCCTTTTCATGCGTGATGGCTCCCGTGTTACCGCTGCTTTGTGCTGTGACTGCTAAAAAGACGCGCGCTCCAAAGACCCTGCAGCAGCGGTGAGAGGGCGGTTAAAGTGAAAGCGAATTCAACGAGCACTCACAGGAACCCGAGCATAATTGCCGCCTATTAGGATCCTATTAGCGGTTCTATGCAGAAAAGGTAGAAGGGGATCTATGCGCACAGGCGCTGCGGTTTTCTATGCAGTTTGGTATATATAAGGGGAGTATAGACTGGCGCAAGCACAAGAATTACGCAAAAGTTATATGCATGATTCGATAAAGTCACGCCAAAGGGGAGCGAAATTGAAGATAAAACTATTCGCAAAATTATTTATCCTAATATTGATAGCAGGTGCATTCACCGCGTTGACCGCACCTGTCCAAGCATCTGAAGATGGAGAATGGATAACAGAATACCGCGTAGAAGACCTCAATTCTGGACAGCTACTCATGGAAGTCAACTTCGCAACAGGAACGAACACCACATACGCAGGCATATTCGGAGGAGCAGAACTGAAAGTCACTTTCACAATCAACATACCCTTCAGCCAGCCATCAGCAATCTTCAAACTAACCACCAGCATGCAACACTCAAATATAGTAGATAGATACTGGGAACTTGTCTCACAAAACTACTCGCTATCGAACTCCTACAACCCCAACCAAAACACAGTACTATTCACACCACTAGCAGGGAAACTCGTCATGTCCTGCTTCGGAAGAATCCCAACAGGAACAGGCTTAATCAAACCAGCACCGTTTATACTAGTCCGACTAACCGACCCAAGCGGCTCAACCCTAGACCAAATCAGACCGTCCGTAATCAGCGCCGAAATGGACGAATACCGCGTTCTTCTCGAACAAAAAGAAGAAAAATTACAAACCCTCAAAGACACCGGAGTTGCCCCAGGATACATTCAAATATACGACAACGTTCTCAACCAATCCAAAGCGATAGCAGCACAAGGATACTCCGACAGTGCCATCGAACTTCTAAGATCACTGCCAACCTCCAACGAACCCGTAACCTCAAGCTGGGAACTACTGTTCTTCCCAGCAGTCGGAATCCTAGCAGCTTTAGTAATAGTACTCGCACTCGTATTTATGCGAGCCAGGGGAAAACTTGGCTACATAACACTAGTCATTGAAGACCAAATAAAAGACCTGGAAGGATTAACCCTGAGAACCTCAAAAATCGACAGAACCATCTCTTCAAACCTAGACAGCGTCAAAGAAAGACTAAAAAACATAGTTGGGATGTGACACAACCACGCGAATATACCAAAACAGCGTCCAAGTAATTGGATTAGGCTCAGCCGGAACCAACATCGTAGAAAGCTTCCTGTTAAACAAAAAAACCATGGACTGGCTAAAAAACGACATAACCCGACTCTCACTTCTCGCCATCGACATAGCTGACCCTGAAATCAGAGCCTTACAAGAAAGCTACGAAAAAATGACTAAAGCAATGATCAAAGCAGGCATACCCCAAGAAAGACTAAGACTAACAGCCCAATCAGTAAAATTCCCAACCGCCGAAGCAATGTTCGACTTCATTAACCAAAAATACAACGAATACCTGGTAAAGGAAGGAGCAAAACTGGACTTCCATCCATGGCTAAACTCAACAATGGCCATACCACCCATGGCAGGTGGCGCAGGCAGAAGACGAGCACTAGCCAAAGCAATATATGCACTGAACTACTACCAACTCGGCATAATCAGAAACTTCATCAACTCATTCAAAGAACAAGCACTCTCATCAATAATCACCCCAACCGTGATTGTAATATACGGTTTAGGTGGAGGAACTGGAAGCGGCGTATTTTTTGATTTCACACGGCACCTACGAAAAGTACTGGGATCTGGCGTTCCAATTATAGCTTTTGTTATTGCCCCATGTAGCGGAGATGATCCTCCAGCAAAAGGCTGCTCAGCCTTCGTGGCGATGAACGAGCTGTCTCTGATGCTAAACAAGGATTACAATGAGTACGTAGTCAAGAATTACGGCGACCTCTATCGGAACCCATTAAATGCGCTTATCTACTTGCCGTTGCTGCCTGCATATACAAAAGTAGGCAACATCGTTAGTGCACGAAGAGAAATGGACGAGATGATCGTGGAAATGCTCTATACTTTAATGGACTTCGATTTAGCTGATCTCATGGGTGGAATAGGAACAGAAGTTGGGCTTACAAGTAACTACGTCCACACACTTGGCATGGTTAAAATTACTTATCCATTGGATGATTACATCACGGCGTCAAAAGTAGACTTTGAAAAACTCCAATTGTTGTATGAGCATAGACGGGAAAAACTTGCGGTTCTAGAGAAACTTCATGAATTAATTAAGGTCAATATGGAGGAAGCAAGAAACCTTTTCAAAAACTATCTCATAAAGAGCGGCACGTATGACGAAGAGCAGTTTGACGAGAAAATTAAGGCAATTATTTATGGTAATAAAAGGCTTGAAGAAGACCTGGCATTGCACGTTAAAGGCATAGAACTCCAAGCGGAAAACTGGGTTGGCGAACTGAGGCAGTATCTTTCAACCATCAAAATGATGAGCAAGACCGGACCAATAGAGGACGCCATAGTGAAAATGACGCTTCATAAGCCTGGATCCAGGAAACTAAACAATCTGGAAAGCCTACTCGCTCGCTTCACGAAAACATACCTTGAATTCTCGGAAAGGAAAGCTGACATCTTTGACCGATTGAAGCAGCTAATTCCCAGTTCGCAGGTTTTCACCGTAAGGCAAAAGAAGATACTGGAGGATTTCATGAATATAGCGGAGCTTGCTGACAGGTCTTTGGCAATTCTCAGGTTTTACGATGAAACAAGGTATTTTGTTGAAGCCCTAATCAGGTACTACGAGGTTCTCCCTGAATCCGAAGTTGAGTTAAAAGAATTGAAGAACTATCAGTCTGAGCTGGCAAATATCTATCTTGTAGTGCAGCTGATGCTTAGAACACCGTTTGACGAGGCAAAAATGATCGAAGAGTACCTTGCCTACATAAATGAAATAACAGCAAGATATATGGAAAAAAGAGCTGTTGTCGACTGTGAACTAACAAGGGTACAGGAAACGAAGAAAAGGAAGGAGTTCGATAAATCAAGGCAGGAACGTGAAGTTAGAAAACTCCTTAGCATGAAAAGATACTCTAGAGAACAACTGATACAGATCGAAAGGGACCTGAAAAGAATTCATGAAGAGGAAATCTATGTCTGCGACGAGCTTGAAAAACTGGACAATGTAATCAAAATGTATGATCAGCTGGCAAAGAAAATTGAAACTACCTCCGACTATCGTAAGAGACTGAACAAGATAGTGGATTTATACAACGAATACGACGAAAGAATTGCTGAAATAGAGTCCGGCGAGTTCGATGCCGGGATAGCGGAA
>CAZZLA010000052.1:0-8007 GCA_964655035.1 uncultured Candidatus Bathyarchaeia archaeon
GGAACATAAGAAAAATCCCTCACTAAAGAGCCCTTAGTACCGATAACCGTGACCTTCCGCCCTTCAACTTTCACATCTACATCATCTGGAACTTGAATGGTTTTGGAGATTTCTGGCAGCCTCATCAAAAACACCTCGCCTAGTAAACGAAAGCTAACAACCGGCCTCCCATGTTCTTTTCCTCAGCTTCCCTGTGAGCTATCACACCTTTCGAGGTTGAAACAACCATTATCCCAACATCTCTTGACGGCAGAAACTTTTTCTCCCAATTCTCAAACTCGCCCACTTTAACGGAGAAACGCGGCTTAATAGCACCGCACTTGTTTATTCTACCTAAAAGCTGCACCTTAAACTTCCCAGAGCGACCATCATCAATAAACTCAAATTCTCCAATGTAACCGTTAAGCTGCATTATCCTTAACACGCGACCAAGAAGCTTAGAGGCAGGGCTAATTATGCACTCGCGCTTGTTACGCATCTCATTATTTATGACCGTTATCAAGCCATTTGTCAACGTACCCATCGTTTTTCCTCACTATTCATATTTTTTGAAACCAAGCTTCGGCGCCGCCTCCCTAAAACAGTGCCTACACAAATATAAATTGTAACGTCGAATAACAGGCCCGTAAGAACCACATCGAACACAAGGTCGCGCTCCTTTGCCATATTTCCGTTCTTTCTTCATTTTCTGTTTAGCCATGCACCCATCTCCAATACTATACGATTTCAACTCCAAGAATCTGCCTGACATAAACAACAGACTCATCAGGCGTTAACAAATGATTAGAACCAATGTGCGTTTTCTGTTTCCTCCTATTTTTAACCCGTTGTCCCGGGCGATTCACGGAGACACAGACATCCATGCCGAAAATGCCCACGTCAGGATCATACTTCACACCAGCAATTTCAATATGTTCTTTAATGCCGAAAGCAAAGTTACCTCGCCTGTCAAAAGACGAGCGAGAAATTTTGTTATCCACAACAGGCAGAACCTTCTTAAGGAAATCAACCGCAGCTTGCTTCCTCAGCGTCACCACACACGCAATTGGCTCGCCTTTCCGCAAGCCAAAATCTCTTATGGTTTTCTTGGCTTTCTTCTTAACAGGCGCCTGATTCGTCAGCTCCTTCAACACTCTGGAAGCTTTCTCAAGTGGTTCGCCTGATTTTCCAACGTTGAGGTTGACAACAACCTTATCAATTCGGGGTTTAAGCATCGGCTGCTCCTCCCACCTCTTAAGAAAATCATCCTCAGACAACAGAAGCTTCCTCCGGTAAAGATATGATGGGCTTTGCTTCACCTATCGAAAAGACGTAGTCTAAAATCGTTTGGTAACGATTACCTTTCTCATCCTCGACAACTACGAGAGCGTTTCTACGTTTCTTCGCCTCAGTTTTTTCAATCTCCACTATTTTACCCTGTTTGCCGATGTTCTTTCCGCCCGTTATAACGGCCATGTTACCTTTCTTGGTTTTCAGTTGATCCAGCACTTCTTTTTCTGGAAGCCCAAGTTTCAAAGTGTCAAAAGTTTCGTAAACAACTCTCGGCTGGCTTTCAGAGGCTTCCACTTTCACAAGTATATTTGAACCGTCGTGAAGAGCAATTTGCGAATTTCCATCCTTAACTAGGGTTCTTCCCTCAACCCTGAACAGCTTGAAACTGGCTTCTTCCTTACTAATGGGATTAAGAAACAGACCTTTATGGGACGGCAGAATCCGGTAAAACTTGTTCAACTCAGGCATCGAAACAACATCCATCAAGCCCACGGGGAAATCATCCTTGCGCCTGGCCTTTCCGTCAACAAAAACTTTGCCCTGCGAGATTATTTTTTTGGCTTCTTTCCTCGTTTCAGCCACTTTAAGAATGTCACGTAAAACAAGTGACAAAGGTAAACACTTTTCAAGAGAGTGTCCTCCAGGTGAAGGCCTCACGATCCAAACGGCTTCTTTTCTGTGAATTGGCCAGAATCTTGGAGCGGGCTTACGTTTTAATCTTCCAACCTTTCCTTTCTTGCCCAATTTATGTTCCTCCTTCCTTTTTCGAAGCCGCAGTTTTTCGCTTTGCCGGTGCTTTCTTCACTGCTTCAGGCTTCGTTTCTTTTTTAAAAGAACCTTTTTCAGCCACAGGTTCCGTTTTCTTTTTCACAACTGTTTTTTCTTTCTTTGTTGCAGTGGGTTTTTTCTGCGCCGTTTTGGGTTTAGCCGCCGGCTTCTTTTCTGGAAGTTTCTCTTTCACTGCGGTTGCGGCTTTCGGTTTTTTAACAGGTTTTTCTTCCTTTGTCTTTTTGGCAGCAGGTTTCTGCTGAACTCTTTTCGATGCATCTTTAGGCGCTTTTTCCGCGGGTTTCTCTTGAACCGCAGCTTCTTCCTTTACAGGTTTCGCTTCTTTCGCTTTCTTCGGGCGTTTCTCCACCACTTTTACTACTTTCTTTTCTTTCTTGGGGGGCGCCTGTTCCTTCTTGAGTTCAACAATTGCTTTTCGCCATTTGTCGTCAAGCTTTAGGTTTCTTATCATGACTTTGGACGGATGCACTGAAACAAATATGTTTGTTCCGTCAACCTTTTCGCGTGTTAAGCCTTCAAGGAATATGCGGTACCTTTTGAGGTCGACTCGGCTGACTTTTCCTTCGAACCCCGTGTGGTCTCCACGTACTACGCGAACGGTGTCGCCTTTCCTGACGGGAAGTGACTTAACGCCTTTTGATGAGATAAGTTCGGGTGAAAGGGGAGCCGCCATCAACTTGTGGCGCAGGTGAGCAGGCGCGTTATAGAGCCGTTTTCGCTGTTTTCGCGGGTCTTTTACGGGTTTTGTTGCTTGCATAAATTTTCACCTACACTATTATGCTTGAGGCGCTGGCTATTCTTGGCCATCTTTCAGCAGCTTCTCTTGCAACGGGGCCGCGAATTTCGGAGCCTTTCATTTCGCCATCAGGAGTTATTATCACCGCGGCGTTGTCTTCGAACTGAACCCAAACGCCGTTAATTCGTTTGTAAGGCTTCCTCTGCCGCACAATCACGGCTTGGAAAATTTTCTTTCTCATGTCGGGTGATCCTTGCCTAACTGAAACTGTGACTTTGTCGCCTATTGTAGCTGAAGGATGACGTCGCAATCGACCTTTGTAGCCCATGGCTTGAATTAAACGCAGTACGCGTGCTCCAGTGTTGTCGGTACATCTCAGTGTGGAGCCTGCTTGAAGTCCTCTTGATACTTTTTGTCCGTGGGAAAGCATGCCTTTTGCGATTAGTGCACGTTGCTTTGCCTTAGCTGCCACGTTACTTTACCTCCAGTTTCTCTACGACAACGAAAGCTACTGTCTTGCTGATGGGACGGCATTCTGCGATTCTTACTCGGTCGCCTTCTTTTGCGTCAATGCACGGTGGATTATGGGATGGAATGTGACCGCGCCTTCGTTCGTATCTTACGAATTTGGGTGAGAACTGAAGGTACTCGCGTTCTACAACAACTGTTTTGTCCATTTTCGAGGTGGCGACGACGCCGTCTAAAACGCGTCCTCTCACAGATAATGTTCCGTGGAAAGGGCAGTTTCTGTCGTCGCAGGTTTTTTTGGGTTTTTTAAAGGTCAGGGACATTACCACAGCCTCTTCACGGTTTTTTTGAGACGGTCTTCGGGTCTTCCAGCCAAAAGTTTGCCGTCAATTTCGACGGTGGTTCCGTCAGAGAATTTGAAATTAAAGACTACTGAGTTTTTGATTATGTTTTTTGCTTTTCCTTTGTGCATGATTGTGAAGGTGTTTTTTGTTTCATTAATTACTCTGCCTTGTATTCCAAGATAGTCTGCGTGTGGGCTTTTGGCGATTTTTCCTTCAGTTCCGATGAATTCGTGGCGTATAATGTCCGGAGTTACTTTCACTTGGGTTTCTTCTCCTTTTTCCTTTTTCCTTTCTTGGTTTCTTCTTCTGTTTTTCTAAGCCCTAATTTGTCTTCATTCTCTATTGTGAGAATCTTGGCGATTGTCTTGCGCAGTTCTCTTATTCGGGCAGGGTTCTCAACGGCACCGCCAGCTCTGACCATGGTTCTCAGCCTAGCCATCTCCGCTCTAAGGGCAGAGAGTTTTTTGACGCGGTCTTCACTGGACATGCCTTTGATTTCTTTCAGGCGCATTATGGGCATTTACTCTTTTGCCTCCTCTTCTTCGGCGGGTTCTTTGACGTTTTCCGATGTTGCTTCTTCAGTGGGTTCGTCTGCTGCTCCTTCCGCAGCTTCGTCTTTCTCCTCAACTGGCGCTTCTGCTGCCGTTTCTATGGTTGCCTCGGGCTTTTCTGGCTTTTCTTCAGCTGCTTCAGTTGGCTCTTCAGGCAGTTTTTCCACTTTCACTTTTTGTTCTGGCGGAGTTTCCGCGGTATTTTCTTCTAGTTTTTCCTCAATTTCCTCAGGAGGCAGTTCTGTGGTGATGTGGATTTTGTCTGGAAACTGGGCGTCTGGAGGCATAAGCTTGACTCTCACGCCGATAATACCGGGTTTGAGCTGAACGTGAGCTTCGGCTTTTTTCATGTATTTCAATGCAGGTTCTCCGCATCGTGGGAAGTAGCCTGCTCGGAACTTTTCGAAACGCGCTCTTTCGGTTCGCAGTTTGCCGCTTATGACGATTTCTACGCCTAAGGCTCCTGCATCCATGACTTGGTTTAGAGCCCAAAAACCTGCGCGTCTGAAGTGAACGCCTCTTTGGAGGGCGGAAGCTACGCGTGATGCAACTACGTGAGCGTTAAATTCGGGGACTTCGATTTCTGAAACGGAAATCTGGGGGTTTGAAATGTTAAAGTTTTCTTCTAAAGTCGTGGCAAGGTCTTTTATTGTTTCTCCGCCACGTCCGATAACTATACCTGGTCGCATGGCGTAAATTACAACGTGGGTTCCCAGCGGGGTTTTGGAAAGGTCAACACCGCCGTAGCCAGCACGGTCGAGTTTTTTTTGCAGAAATTCGTCGATTTCTGTTTTTTTGATGGCTTCTGTTATGAAGCGTTTTACGATGGACATTAAAGTGTTTCTCCTTGGCCGGGTTTTTCGTCTAGGACGATTTCGATGTGGGTTGTGGTTTCGTATTTTGGTGAGGATCTTCCGTGGGCTCTGGGTGTGAATCGTTTGATTTTTAGTCCCGGGTAGGCTGATGCGTGGAGTATGCGGAGTCTGTCTACGTCTAGGCCTTTATTTTCGGCGTTGGCTTCTGCGCCTTCAATCACGCGGAGGACTTGCTGCGCTGTTTTTATGGGGTATCTTCCCGCGGCTGCTTTTTCTATGCCGTGGCGGTGTCCAAGTTTCTTTTTATGCCTTCTGAAGGGAACCGCTTTTTTCTTGTCTATTACGTCTCTGAGGTATTTTTTTGCGTTGTTTAACATCATGCCCTTGATTGTTCGGCAGACTTCTCGGGCGTGTTTGTGGGATACTCTGATTTCTCTGCCGCTGGCTTTCGCTGTTTTTTCAGGATCAAGTTCTTCTTCGAGTATGGAGTATCCCCATTTTGGCATTTTTCATTTCTCCGATTGCGTATCGCGCATTTCAACAGCGTATTGGCGATTTATATGGCTTTCCGTATGAAAACTAGTTTGGGCTACGCTGAAGTGTGTGGTCCCGTGTGCAGGGACTGTTCGAAACGTGAGGTGCTACAGGTTTTAGGTTTGTTTTGTCTTTTATAGTTTTTCCGAAAAACATGGGTTTGCATGAGTCTTTATCTACTGCGTCTACGATGTGTTTATGTTTCACCCTTAAAATTACTTATCCCAACTGAGAAGTGACTAAAGTGACAGAGAAAAAAGACGCAATCACCATGCTGCATGGCGCAGGCGGCACCGTCATGCACGATTTGGTTAAGAATTACGTGGTGAAGTATTTTGGGGGCGTGGGCAACGCTGAGGTTCCGCTTGAAGCCATGGATGACGCCGCTGTCGTAGGCGACATCGTACTGAAAAGCGACTCGCACGCGGTTAAGCCAATATTTTTTCCAGGCGGAGACATCGGGCGCATTGCCATCTCCGGCACCGTTAATGATATTGCGTGTTTGGGTGCTGAACCGTACGCTTTGGCGTGTGGCTTGATTTTGGAGGAGGGCTTGGCGTTCTCTGACCTTGAGCGGATTTTGGCAAGCATACGGCAAACCTGCATCGAAGCGGGCGTGGGCATAGTCACGGGCGACACCAAGGTGGTTGAGAAGGGCAGCTTGGGCGGCTGCGTCATGAACGTGTCGGGAATCGGCAGAAGAACCCCTGCGTTGGAAAGCAACCTGAGCGGGGTCAGGCAGCACCATAGCGGGTTCGCGGCGCGTTGGCTATTAGACTCTAACCTGAGCGTGGGCGATAAGGTAATCGTGTCTGGCACTTTGGGCGACCACGGCTTGGCGGTGCTGTCGGCGCAACAAGGACTTACTTTCGGAAGCGAAATCAAAAGCGACGTCAAACCTTTGAATCGCGTGATTCAGCGGTTGCTCGGCGAGGTCGGCGGAGCCGTAGCCATAAAAGACCCTACACGCGGCGGGTTGGCTGATGCCCTGAACGAGTTCAGCGAAAAATCCGAGGTGGGCATACTCATCCACGAAGACAAAATCCCCATCAGAGAAGACGTGCGCGCCGCCTCCGAGATGCTGGGTTTGGACCCGCTGGAAGTGGGCAACGAAGGAAAAATAATCGTAGGCACGGTGCCAGCCAAGGCGGAGCAGGTGCTGAACTGGCTGAAACAGACGCCTGAAGGCAGAGACGCCCAAATAATCGGAGAAGTCACAAGCGAGTTCAAGGGGGTAGCCATGCAGACGGCTGTGGGCGGCAAACGGATAATCGCGAGGCCAGTGGGCGACCCCGTTCCGAGAATCTGCTGACCCCTCGCACGTTAACGTGGGCACCTTGACTTTTGAAACGCTTAAATAAACTGCAGCCAGATTTCTTGGTCATGAATTTCCGCATGTCAGGCAAGCGCAAAACGTACAGGAGCAAGTCCCGTAGAAGCAGGAAGCTGCCGCTTGCGATAGGTTTATTGGCAGTCATCGTGGGAGTGATTTCGGTGTTCTACGTGTTCGGCATGAACAATTCAAGCAGCCCAAGCACCTCAACGGGCGACAAGGTTCTGCTGCAGACCAGCATGGGCGACATCACCATCCAACTCCTAGATGACAAACCCATAACCACGGGCAACTTCAAGAACCTAGTCCAGCAAGGGGGTTACGACGGCACCATCTTCCACCGAGTAATCACTGATTTCATGATTCAAGGCGGCAATAACCCTGACGTTACGGTTGCCGCTATACCTGACGAGATAGGCAACGATAACCACAACATTATAGGCACCATAGCCATGGCGAAAACCAGCCAGCCTAACTCGGCAACCAGCCAATTCTTCATCAACGTGGCAGACAACAGTAAAATCGTGTACCAAGATGGCCCCACGTTCGACGGCACCTACACAGTGTTTGGCACAGTAACCTCAGGCATGGACGTGGCCAACGCAATATCAAAAGTGGCAACCGATTCAAATGACAGACCAGTGACCGACGTGACATTAATCAAGGCAGAAATCGTCAGCTAACCCGTTTGAGCCGCAGCCGTCTTCGCCCAAACCCTGCACGTGCCCTCGCTGCTCACCATACAAGCGCCCACAGGCTTCGCAGGCGTACACGCCTTCATGAACATGGGGCACTCGTTAGGCTTGATTTTGCCGATAATAACCAAATGGCACTCGCACCCCAGCAGAATATCCTTACCCTGCTCAACGTGCACACCAAACTTTTCACGCGCATCCAAAGCCGCAAGCTCCTCACGCAACTTCAAAGCCGAATCAGGCAGCCTGCCTATGCCACGCCAGTTCCCACCCGTAACCGCAAACGCTTTGCTCATCATCTCCAGCGCCCGCGGGTTACCTTCCCACTTCACCACCCGCGAATACTCATTCTCCAGCCGCGTCGCCCCTTCAGCCAGCTGCTTCAAAAGCATGTAAATCCCCATCAAAACGTCTATGGGCTCAAAACCCGCCACCACCGTGGGCATATGGTAATCCCGCGGAAAAAGCTC
>CAZZLA010000053.1:0-7908 GCA_964655035.1 uncultured Candidatus Bathyarchaeia archaeon
GTAAAGCATAGTCTCCATCGCCGCGCTTTTCGAGATGTTCCTCTCGTTCTTGAAGGCTAATAGCGCATTTAAAACCGCAAAGTACAGGTGCTGCCAAGTAGCCACCAATTCAGCGTCGAAGAACTGAACCGAAGCCTTTTGGGGCGTTGCTTCGCGGACTGCTTTCACAAAGTCTTCAGCATCCTTGATACTGACGCCTCTAAAACCCGTTAGCTCAACGTATTTTCCATCTTCTTCAATATACCTTAGCAATTTCTATCCTCAAGCACTTCTTTTAGGAACTCTTCAACCAGTTTTTTAGGCAAGCCAGCCTTTACAAGTTTCGCAGCTTCAACCGCTATCTCGGGTTTATCTCTGCCTTTTTCAACGATTTTTCTGACGGTTTCCTTTGTCTCCCATGGAAAAACCACCCAACGACGGGTTTCCTTCTCATAATAGTCGGACTTGGTTACGCTAAATGGCTTACAGTACACTGTGGCGATTCGAACCTCTCTCGCGCCTTGTTGCAGAACATGCTCTCTGGCGAGCCGCAAGCTTTTGCCGCTGTCGGCAACGTCATCAACCAGCAGCGCTTTTTTGCCTGACACACCCGCGGAAACGCTCTGGGTTAAAACTGGCTCGTTTCGGGTTTCAGCAACACCCAAGTAAAACTCAACTCCGACAGTGGCAAGGTCAGAGATTTCGAGAAGGTCAGATAAGACTCTGGCGGGAATCCAACCGCCCCTCATGACGCCGACGATTATGTCGGGTTTGAAGCCGTTCTGGCGAATTTTTTCCGCCTGTCTCAGCAACATGGCGTATATCTGGTTCCAGGTCGGTGCTTCAAACTCCGTTTCAGTTTCCAAGGTTACGTCCCTTTTTAGATGAAAACGGGTGAAAGCTATAAGTTTATCATCGAAAACGTCTTGCTGCTTCCATTTTCAGGCGATAATTTTGCGTTATGATGAAGGTGCCACGGTCAAGTCGAAAGTGGTGCCGGTCAAATGAAATATCTGCGAGTTTCCTAATTCAACAAGAAACGTGTATTTTCCCGCCGGCGCGGCTTCTCCTACGTGCAACGTTAAAACGGAAGTTACCGTGTCATTTGATTCCAAAACTATCGGGTTAACGGTGAACGTGGAGCTGAACAGTTCTTCTTTAGTGGCTGCAGAATCCAAAGGCTCGTTGTCGTAGGTTTGCAGAATGAGGCTTAAGGGTATCGTTGTTTCGTTCATGTTCAGCGACGTGAGCGTAACGTTGATGCGGGTTACGCCGCCTTGAGTGATATTCAGTTGCCCAGATTGCGCTAAATTCATGTCCACTAATGGAGTTGTTTCGCTGAGTAGTGGCGAAGGAGCGTTAGATGTGAGAAAAAAATAGGCACTTATAATCGTCACTATGATTATTACGGTAGCTAGGATTACGAGTTTTTTCATGATTCCCCAGTTTCCTATAGTCGTAGAAGGAATAATACATTTCGGAGCAGGAAAAGTAGTTGTGAGGTTGCTATCGGCTTGTTCTTCGCACCATAACTGTCTGAACTTGACTTACGCCCGGTATCTTCTCAAGGTCAGTCTCAAACTCGTCTACAATGCCCGTTTTATCTTCGGTAAACGTCACTTGCACTAGAAGGGCTTTCAACCCAAAAGCTATGGGTTCCTCTCCGTAGCCTTCAACAGCAGAGGACTCGGGAAGGCAGCTTTTCACCTTCTTTTTCAAGTCATCAAAGCTTTTCACTATGTCTTCTGGAAAAACCTTGTAAACAACTTTTATGCTACCCATCACTCAGTCGCCTCTTATGGGCCTATGAAGCCGCATTTTGGACACTTGTAGGTGCGGCCGAACTTGCGGCATTTTCCGCAGCGCTTTATCTGTATTTCCCCGCAGTTGGGGCAGAGGAATTTTGTTGCCTCTGTTCCAGGCTGGATGGGTTTACCGCAGCTCGTACATGTGACTAAGGATAGTGTTGTTCCTTCGGACATCAAGTTTATCTCCGTGACGGTTCTCTAGCTCAGGTCTTACTTATATCTGCTATGCTTGCCGTCCTGAAAAAGCAGAGGGCGGACCGGCTTCACGGATACTGCAATCACCTAACCAGCACATTTGCCGCCTAACAGCCAATCGATGCAGAAACCGCCAGCGTTCTCAGCAGCTTATTTATACTTTAAATAAGGGGGGCTATAGACAAAAATCGCACAGCAGACCTGTGAAACTCAAAAAAGCGACGGTTAAAAACTCGAGAACTTACAGAAATCTTTAGATAGCTAAACCATCTCTGGTAACATTAATGCCAGCCTCAGAATTTCCATCTAGAAAATTCGTCTCAGTCGACCCAAGCAAATGCACAGGCTGCGGAATATGCGAATACGCTTGCGCTCTCGAAAAAGAAAAAGACACCATGAACCCAATACGCTCCCGAATACGGGTAGTCCGCATGACCCCAATGTTCAACTTCGCTCTAGCCTGCAGATTCTGCGAAGACGCCAAGTGCGTAACCGCATGCCCAGAAAAAGCCCTATCGCAATACGAGCAAACAGGCATTATCATGGTTAAAGAAAAGAAATGCAAAGGCTGTGACTGGTGCATACAAGCCTGTCCACACGGCGGCATCACAATTCACTCCGACACAGGCATAGCCGTTGCATGCGACCTTTGTGAAGGAGAACCAAAATGCGTCGAATTCTGTCCCGAAGAAGCCTTAGACCTCGTGTGCACAGACGAAGACGCTGAAAAACGCTTCAACGAAGCCTTGGAAAGACTTCCCGCCGAAACCGAACGCCTAACCAACATCGTCAAGAACAAAGACTGGAAACCCCTGCTCGCAGAAGCCGAAGAAAGGTCAATACGAGTCAACGAAAAGCTCGACGCCTTGAACAAAAAAGCAATCGCCAAAAAACAAAAATAAACCTCAGCGCTCTAACGGAACACACCCGTTTCAAAAGAAATTTTTCCCAAATTATACATTGCTAACCACCTTTTTCTTCGTAGCCTCTCAAAAGCTGATCTATGTCCCTGCCGTTTTGCTCACCCATATACCCACCTTCCAAAACAAAAAAAGTAGGCTTTCTAAGCGAACCAACTTTTCCCCCTATCTCCCTATAACCGTCCTCCGTCAACCCAAGAGACGCCAAGTCTCCACGATGCGTATCAAAACCCGCCGAAACCGCTACAACCTCAACCTTGCCCAAGTCAACCATGCTTAACGCTTCATCCAACGTTTCCAAATACCGCTGCTCACCACAATCAGCAGGCAAAGGAAAATTCAAACAGTTCCCCTCAGAATAAGCACCCGTGCCAGGATAATGCGGATACCGATGCAGCGAAACATAAACCACCTTCTCATCAACCTGAAAAATCTCCTGCGTCCCATTCCCATGATGTCCATCAACATCCAAAATCAAAGTCGCCTTGCCAAGCGCTTTCACAGCCACTGCCATATTATTCACATAACAGAAACCACGCGTATAAACGCCTAAAGCCGCACCACTGCACCCCGCATGGTGTCCTGGTGGTCGCATAAGCGAAAAACCGTTAACCTCAGCCGCCAAGAGTGCGCCTCCAGCCGAAAGCCGAGCATAATCGTAAATATCCGCGTAAGCTGGCGTGTCTGGATCTTCAACCAAACCTTTCTTCAGTTTCCAAATGTAATCAGCGTCATGAACCCTCAGCACGTCTTCCTCAGATGCTGGCGTTGGCTCCAGAAACTCGTAGTTTTTTTCCTTTAAAAATTCATGCGCCATCTTCACTCTCTGTGGTCCTTCGATGTGCCAACCGCCATAGTTCAAACATTTCTCTGAAAAAACTATTTTCGTCTTCATTCCCGCTGCATCCATACATAGATAAGCGACGTTTTTCAAATTAAAATACACCTTCCTCTTAAAGGTTTACCGCTTCCAAAACCTGTGAGGCAAACAAGCATGACTTCCAAAAACCCCTTCGCCGAGTTCCAAAAAGAATGCGAAACCACCATAGCTTCAGCCCTGAAAAAAACGCTACCGTACATAAAAATTGAAAACTTGGCATTCAACAAACCCCCAAACTCAGAATTTGGGCAGCTCGCCTCATCACTATGCTTCGAACTTGCAAAAAAACTCAACCAAAAACCCGCTGACCTAGCTGCACAAATCGTCAAAGCCATTGGCAAACCAAAACTGTCACTCCTTGAAAAAGTAACGGTTGTAGGCGGCTACGTGAATTTCCACGTAAACCTCCCAAAATTTACCTCCTTAACCCTCGAATCAATCAGGCAACAGGATTCAACTTACGGCTTCGTCAAAACAGAACAGCCCCTGAACATTATCGTCGAACACACCAGCGTCAACCCACTTCACCCCATCCACATAGGACAGGCCAGAAACCCCATGATAGGTGATGCTTTAGCACGCATTCTAACATGCAGAGGGCACACAGTATCACGCCACTACTACATCGACGACGTTGGACGCCAATCATCAGTTGTCGCCTACGGATACGCCAAGCTGGATGAACCCGAACCCGACGAGAAAGCAGATCACTTTGTGGGCAAAATATACACCATTACATGCTGTCTGGTGGAGCTTAACCGTCTAAAAAGAGAGCTTGAACTCGCCAAGTCCGCTTCGCCTTCTGACGAAATTGTTAAGCTAAACAAGCAGATTGCCGAATGGATGTCAATCGCCGCCGAACTCAAAGAAAAGTTCCCAAAGCTCTTCAACAGGCTTCTAGAGAAAATAGTCGAGGAAGAAAATCCAGAAGAAGAGATCAACAAGCTTAACCGCGCTTACGAAGATGGCGAACCAGAAGCCAAGCGGCTCATAAGAGAAGTAAGCGAGCTGTGCCTCAACGGTTTCAAGCAAACACAGGAACGCGTGGAAATACGCTATGACTCATGGGACTGGGAAAGCGACTTCGTGTGGAGCAACCAGGTTTCTGAAGTTCTTCAAAAACTGAAAACATCACCTTTCGTCTACACAGAAGGCGGAGTATGGGAGTTTGATGCTGAAAAGGTAACGCGCGTTTTAGACCTAAAAGCCAAGTTGGGTTTGAGAGGCGATTACGAGGTTCCGCCGTTAACGCTTGTGCGCGCTGACGGCACTTCACTTTACACCACACGCGATGTTGCTTACACCCTGTGGAAGTTTGATCGAGCAGAAAAAGTGATAAACGTCATTGGAATGGAGCAGTCGCTGGCGCAGTTGCAGCTGAAGATAGCATTGTACGCGTTGGGCTACAGCAAATACGCTGATAATTTCGTTCACTTCGCTTACAATCTCGTCACTCTTCCAGGCTGCAAAATGTCCAGCCGCCGAGGAAGGTACATCACTTTCGACGAGGTTCTCAGCGAAGCAGTTGAACGAGCTTACGAAGAGGTTTCGAAGCGTTCTCCGCAGCTATCTGAAAAGGAAAAGCGTGGAATTGCCGATTTTGTGGGTCTCGGTGCCGTGCGTTACGCTCTTGTCGATGTTGATCCGTCTAAACCGGTTGTTTTCACTTGGGACAGGGTGCTGAACTTCGAAACCAACAGTGCACCTTACGTTCAGTATACTCATGCTAGGGCATGCAGCATTCTGCGCAAAGCCGAAAGAGAACCTGAAAAAGCAGACTTCGCGCTTTTGAAGGAAAAATTGGAACGTGAGCTGATTTTATCTTTAGCGAGTTTTCCAGATGCGTTTATAGAAGCCACAGAGTATCTTAAGCCCAACTTGATTTCGGGTTTCACAAGTGCGCTTGCTGACAAGTTTAACACGTTCTACAATGCGCTGCCAGTCATTAAAGCGGAGACGGAAGAGCTTAGTGATGCTCGATTAGCTTTGACTGATGCAATTCGCATTGTGCTGCGTAATGCGCTGACGTTGATTGGTGTTTTAGCGCCTGAAAAGATGTAACACATGTGAGTGGTAATGGTTATTTACAGGCGATTTTCTTGTGAAAACAGCATTCGCTTCAAAAGGTATCTGGGGTTTACTGCTTGTGTTTCAAGAAATGTGGAGGCTTTCATCCTGATTCTATGTCGTATTTGTTATTGTGGTTTATCTAAAAAATTTAAGTGTAGAACAGCTTCAATGAGTATTGCACGCATAAAGGGCAAATGTGTAGCGTGCGATGACACACTTGAAGAATTGTTGCCTTGTGCAATCCCGACCAATGCGGTCAATAAGAATAATCATTGTGGCAGCACTTATTGCGTTAGTTCTGATTGTTTCTGTTCCTTCTACGTCGGCTGCTTCTAACATGCCTTCGGTGGAATGGGTCAAAACCTTCAACGGCTTTCGGGGCAACTCGGTCATCCAGACATCAGATGGAGGTTACGCCTTAGCTGGGGCAACTTCGGTGTCTGGTGCAACTACTTTTGTTAAAACCGATTCCTCTGGTAACCTCGAGTGGCAGAAAGCTTATGCCAATGTGGTGTCGGTGGTGCAAACTGGGGATTTGGGTTACGTGTTATTTTGTAATGACCGCATCGTCAAGACGAATGCTGCAGGCGACTCTGAATCAAGCCTTTCTCTAGGAGTAAGCGGTGTCCAAGATGGCATTCTTACCCGTGACGGAGACTATATTGCGGTCGGCAACACCCGCAAAAATAATGGGGAGGATTTTGCTTGGCTGCTTAAGATTGATGAGCAAGGTAACATTTTATGGAACAAAACGTTTACTGGTGGTTACGCTGTCTATTCTATCACGGAGACGGATGACCGAGGTTTGGCTCTGGCAGGCAACTGGAAAAACGATTTTTGGTTAGTCAAGATTGATTACAACAGCAATCAGCAGTGGAGCCAAACATTTCCATATGGAGATATTTCAGACACTCATTATGCTTATTCGGTCGCCAAAACCAAGGATGGAGGATTTGTGTTTGCGGGAACTGGAGATTGGCGAGCAAGTGGCAGCTATGTTCCTTGGCTTGTAAAGGTCAATTCTCAAGGGCATGAGCAATGGAGCGTTCATTACGGGCAAATTCCACATGACACCTTCAGCGCTGTGGTGCAAACAAATGATGAGGGTTATCTTGTGGCTCAAGGGGAAACCCCTGTGTTAATGAGAACCGATTCTTCTGGCAGTGAAGTCTGGGAAATAACAATAGATCCTGGAGGATGGGGGTCAAATTACGCTTCATCATGCCTAATACGGACGAGTGACGGGGGATACGTCGTTGCTGGCACTGTTCTTGCAAACAATGCGTTTATAACCAAGATTTCGCCCGAACCGGATGTTCAGCCGCCCGTGGTCACTATTTCAAGCCCGATAAGTAAGACCTATGAGACTGGTGACATACCGTTGACTTTTAATGTGAATGAGCCTGCTTCGTTTCTCAGTTACAGCCTTGATGGTCAAGATGAAGTGGTTATTACTGGAAACACCACTTTGTCCGATTTGTCAATTGGAGCGCACAACGTAACCGTTAACGCTGAGGATTCGGGGGGGATGGTTGGTGCTTCAGCTACGATTCAGTTTACGGTGGTGGCTCCTTTTCCAACAGCTATGGTTGTTGGAGGTGTAACCGTTGCGGTCATTGTTTGTGTTGGTGTTCTGGTTTACTTTAAGAGGCAGAGTCTTTCAGCCTACAGGAAAAGAGGGTTAACTAGCGTCTTCAATAAACGGCGTTTTGTTGCTTTAGCCAATAATAAGATGGTGTTGTCGTTAACGGTGATTAGTTTGTCTATTTTCTTGGTTTTTGTCCAAATTTTCTTTCCGTTCGTTTATTTTTCTTCTTCTGGAAGCTCTAGTTCACATTTTGAGGTTGGGATAAGCTACGTTTACGAGCAGGACGATGTCGGGCAAATCTACGATCAGGTATCGCGCATCAACGATTTGGGGTTTAGTGTGATTCGCGTTAACTTGGTCTGTGATCCTATGGATCCTAGCGATTATTCAAACACGCTTACGGATACGTTCTTTACTGCTGTTCAGCAGTTTGGCGTCAAGACTGGCCTTATAATCAACAATCACGAC
>CAZZLA010000054.1:0-7767 GCA_964655035.1 uncultured Candidatus Bathyarchaeia archaeon
TCGAAGACCTGCGGGCGGCAGCGCAAATCCTGAAAGGCAACATGGTCAAAGACGGCGTGAGAACCCTGGTGATCCCCGCGTCCCAAGAAGTGTACCGGCAAGCGCTGAATGAAGGCTTGATAGAAATCTTCACCGACGCGGGCGCTTTAGTGTGCGGATCAACATGCGGACCGTGCTTGGGCGGGCACATAGGCTTACTAGCTACCGGCGAAACATGTGTAAGCACTTCAAACCGCAACTTCATAGGCAGAATGGGCAGCAAAGAAGCAAACGTTTACCTGGCCTCTCCAGCCACCGTCGCCGCTTCCGCCATAACGGGCAGAATAACCGACCCGCAAGAACTGGAGGCGTAGAAAGCATGAAAGTAACAGGAACTGCCATAAAATTCGGAGATAACGTGGACACAGACGTGATTCTGCCCGGAAAATACTTGGTGCTAATCGACCCAAATGAGTTGGCGAAACACGCCATGGAAGGATTAGACCTTGCGTTCCCCGAAAAAGCAAAGGAAGTCGTTATCGTGGTTGGCGGAAAGAACTTTGGTTGCGGCTCCAGCCGAGAGCAGGCGCCCCTAGCGTTGAAGTACGCGGGCGTAAAATGCGTGCTGGCGGAATCCTTTGCGCGTATATTCTTCCGAAACGCCATAAACATCGGCTTACCCGTAATCGAGCACAAGGGCATCTCAGCCGCTGTAAACAACGGTGACGAGGTCGCGGTGGACTTCGAAGCTGGGACAATACAGAACCTGACGAAAGGCGAAAGCTTTCAAGCATCCAAGCTTCCACTGTTCATAATAGAGATTCTGGCGGATGGAGGCTTAATCGAGAACCTGCGAAGGAGACTGAACAAGAAATGACAGAATACAAAATATCCCTGATCCGAGGCGACGGTATAGGTCCAGAACTGACCGACGCCACCCTGAAAGTCTTGGACGCAGCCCAAAGGAAATTCGGCTTAGAACTCAACATAATAGAGGCGGAAGCTGGGGACACTTGCTTTGAGAAAAGAGGCGTAGCCCTGCCCGAAGACAGTATACAAAAAATCAAAGCGTCCCACGTGTGCCTGAAGGGCCCTGTGGGCGAAACCGCCGCCGACGTCATAGTACGGCTGAGGCTGATGTTTGATCTTTACGCCAATCTGCGACCCATAAAGGCGTATCCAGCGGCTGCCGTGGCTCGACCGGACATTGACATGTTTTTCGTCAGAGAGAACACAGAGGACGTTTACAAAGGGCAAGAATTCACCATAGGCACCGACACCACCATATGCCTAAGAGTCATCACGCGCAGAAGCTGCGAACGCATAGCCCGCAAAGCCTTCGAAACCGCCAGAAGGCGCAATTGCAAAAAGAAGGTCACAGCCATCCACAAAGCCAACGTCATGCGCGTAACCGACGGCTTATTCGCAAGCGTCTGCCGAGAAACCGCAAAGCAGTACCCAGACATCTCCTTCAACGAGCTATACGTTGACGCGGCATCCATGCGCCTAATCAAAGAACCACAAGACTTCGACGTGCTGTTGACGTGCAACATGTTCGGCGACATCCTGTCCGATGAAGCGGCGCAGCTTATTGGCGGGCTAGGCATGGCGCCAGGCGCAAACATAGGTGACACTTTCGCTATTTTCGAGCCGATTCATGGTTCAGCACCTAACAGGATGGGTAAGCAAACAGCGAATCCCCTATCGATGATTCTGGCAGCTAAGATGATGATGGACTGGCTGGGTGAACGGCACAGCGACGCGAAGTGCTTAGAAGCAGCAAACGCCATAGAAGAAGCCGTGGTCGCAACGTTGCGTGCCCGCAACACGGTTCCAGACCTGGGCGGCAAAACCACAACAATTGGCATGGCTGAAGCCATAGCTGCCGAGATTTCACAAATGAAAGGTTGAAGATGCTATGACCGTAAAAAGTTCGGATTGCATTCGAATTTTTGACACCACCCTCAGAGATGGTGAGCAAACGCCAGGCGTATCCCTGACGACAGAGGACAAGATTGAGATTGCACACCAGCTAAGCAAGCTAGGTGTTGACGTTATCGAAGCGGGTTCGCCCATGTCCTCCGAAGGTGAAAAGAGAGTGGTGAAAGAAATCGCGAAGGCTGGGTTGGAGGCTGAGGTTTGCGGTTTAGCCCGCGCCACACGAAGCGACATCGACGACGCCATCGACTGTGACGTTGACCTTGTTCACGTGTTCATTCCCACGTCGCCTGTGCAGATGAAATACGCCGTTAACATGACTCCTGAAAAGGTGCTGTCCGCAACAGCGGAACACATCGAGTACGTTAAGAAGCACGGGTTGAAATGCGAATTTTCACCTATGGACGCTACCCGATCTAAACTGGGTTTTCTGAAGCAGGTGTGCCAAGCCGCAGAGAACGCCAAGGCTGACATGATAAACATCCCCGATACCGTAGGCATAATGATCCCGCGAACCATGCGCAAACTCATCGAAGAAGTCAAAAAAACGGTCAAAGTTCCCATAAGCATTCACTGCCACGACGATTTTGGCATGGCAGTAGCGAATTCACTAGCGGCCGTTGAAGCAGGCGCAACTCAGGTTCACGCAACCATAAACGGCTTAGGAGAACGCGCAGGAAACGCCGCGTTGGAAGAGATTGCAGTTGCTTTGCAAATGATTTACAAGTTGAAAACAGGTATTAACTCGCGTTTGCTCTACAGCACTTCCCGAATGGTCTCCACACTAACCGGAGTATTCGTGCAGGCTAACAAGGCAATTGTCGGCGAAAACGCCTTCGCCCACGAATCAGGCATCCACACAAGGGGAGTAACTGTTAAGCCCTTAACGTTCGAGCCCATAAAACCCGAGTTGGTAGGGCGCACAAGAAAACTTGTTGCGGGCAAGCTGGCGGGAACCCGCGGCATCAAAGCAGAACTCGAAGACGTAGGAATACACCCCACGGAAGAACAACTGAAGGAAATAGTTAACAGGGTCAAAGAGCTAGGCGACAAGGGCAAGATGGTGACCGACGCGGACCTGATAGCCTTGACATCTGCGGTCATGGGCGAAGTGATAGCAGAAGAAAAAATCGTTGATCTATGCGATTTGGCAGTTGTAACTGGAATCAAGGTGATTCCAACAGCATCAGTTCGACTAGTCTTGGACGGAAAAGAGTACATCGCGGCGGAAACAGGCGTCGGTCCCGTAGACGCGGTGTTGAAGGCTATACAGAAGCTTACCAGTAACCTAGCGAAAATCAGACTAAACGAGTACCGCCTCGAGGCAATAACTGGCGGCTCGAACGCCGTGGCTGAAGTGGTCATAAAAGTGGAAGACGAACAAGGACACATCGTTTCAGCACGCGCCGCAAGGGAAGACATAGTCATGGCCAGTGTCGAGGCAATGATAAACGGCATAAACAAGTGCCTCATAAAAAACAGAAAAGTGGGAATCAAAAATTGAAAGTAGCCTTTCAAGGAGAAAGGGGCGCCTACAGCGAAAGCGCAGTCTACACTTTCTTCGGCGACCAAGCGGAAGTTAAGCCCTGCAGAGACCTCACTGAAGTCTTCGAAAGCGTGGACAAACAAGAAGTGCTTGTTGGCGTTGTCCCCGTAGAAAACAGCTTGGAAGGAAGCGTAAACCAAACCTACGACCTTTTCCTAACGCATATCCTGAAAGTGTCTGGCGAAATCATTATCAGAATCTCCCATTGCCTGATAGCGAACCCCAGCACAAGCTTAGAGGCTGTTAAAACAGTTTATTCGCACCCTCAAGCTTTGGCTCAATGCCGCAGCTTTCTTGAACGCTTAGGCAACGAACTCATACCAACCTACGACACCGCAGGCAGCGTAAAAATGCTCAAAGAAAAAGGACTAAAAGACGCTGCGGCTATAGCCAGCGAAAAAGCAGCAGAAATCTACGGCATGAAAATCCTCGCCCGAGACATGGAGGACACCCCAACGAACTACACGAGGTTTTTCGTCATATCCAAAGAGGATTCGCCTATAACGGGCAATGACAAGACATCAATAATTTTCGCTGCCAAGCACACCCCTGGAGCACTTTACCACGCACTGGGAGAATTTGAGAAACGAAACATAAACCTTACAAAAATCGAGTCCAGACCGACAAGACAAAAACCCTGGGAATACAACTTTTATCTGGATTTCGAAGGGCATAGAACCGAAGAAAACTGCGCCGAAGCCCTGAAAGCTCTGGAAAAAAGGGCTGCGTTCCTGAAAATTTTGGGCTCATACCCCAGAGCCGCGCAGCCTCATGTTTAAGCCGTTTCAGTTCTCGGCAGCCTCTAACATTTTGTACATTATCGCGTATGACCTTTCGTAGTCACCGCTTTTTTTCATGAGTTTCGACTTTAGACTATCCATTTTGGCAGCAATAGCTTCAGGGTCTTTCTGCTTGATCAACCGCAACCACTCACGTGCCTTCTCAATAAACAAGTTTTCAGTCTTCTCCAGATCTGGAAGGCTGAATTGGAGACTGGAAAACAGTTCAGGATTTTCCAACGCCGTGGCTTCAGCCAAAGTGAACAGAATGCGATAGGTTGTGCCCGCGACCTCCTTGGTTTCAGTATAGTCAGCCTGCTCAAGCAGCGTGTCACAGGCAATCAAACCCAAAAAATGAGGCAAGCCGAGAACCATGGACATCAACTCGTCATGCTTCTGGGGATACATCACGAAAACCCGGGCTTTCTTGGTTTCTAACCATTTCTTGAAGTCTTCGGCAAACGCCTCTTCTTGGCTGTCAGTCGGCGTTAAAACGAAAGTTTTGTTTTCGACAGTGGTGCTTCCAGGTCCAAAAACAGGATGCATACCCAAAATCAAGCCGCCTTTTAGATGTTTGTGCATGGTTTTGACGGGAACATCCTTAATTGAGCAAATATCCATTATGACTTGTCCTTCGTGTACGGCTGGGCTGATTTTTTTGACGACTTCTTCGAAAGCATTGATGGACACGCAAAGTAGGACCCTGTCAGCGTTTTTAACTGCTTCCGCAAAATCGGCGGTTTCAACCGCAAGCTCCTTTTTCAACTTGGCTAATTTGTCTTTTTTTCTGTCCGCCACTACCACCGAGTAGCCTTCTGCGAGGAAGAATTTGGCGAACCAGACCCCCATTTTTCCCGCGCCAAGTATCGCTATTCTCATTCCACTGCCTCGCAAATCTTGTTCAGCGCTAATGTGAGGTCATCGCGGGGCGCAGTTAAAGAAATCCTGAAGTGCTCCCTGTAATCGCCGAACGCTGTTCCAGGAGCCACAGCCACGCCATCGTCAAGCAAACTCAAGGCGAACCTTTCTGAATCGAGACCTCGCCGTCTTGGGAACAAGTAGAAGGGAGCGCTGGGCTCTGAAAATTCCAGTTTCGACACGGAAAGGATTTCTGAAGCCAGCTTTGCCCTTTCGCGGTATTCTTGCCTGATTGTCTCTGTAATTTCGCCCTGTAACTCCAGCGCTTTTAAGGCTGCTTCTTGAATAAAAACAGGGACGTTACTGATTGTTACCTGATTTAGCCTGCCAAGTTTTTCAATGAGCGCGGTGTTGGCGATTACGTAGCCGATTCGCCATCCCGTCATGGTGAACGTTTTGGAAAAACCTGTGACGAGTATGTGGTCGCCACCGTACTCTAGAATTCTTTTGGTTTTAACGAAGCTTATGTCCGCATAAACCTCATCGGACAAAATGGTAATGCCTTTATCGTTGGCTATTTGCACGATGCCATCAAACACTTTATCCTCGATGACACCGCTCGTAGGGTTGTTCGGATTGTTCAGTATTATCATCCGCGTGTTCTTGTCAATCACGCTTTCAAGCGCGTCCAAGTCTATTTTCCAGTTTGAATCAAGCTCACTCTTCACAAACCTAGTTTCAGCGCCAATGGTTTTTGCCACCAAACCGTACGCCGTCCAATAGGGCGTGGGAATCACCACATTCCCGCCATTCTTCAACAGCAAGTACATGACGGAGAAAATGCCCCACTTCGAGCCAGGCGTGATTACCACGTTATCCGCGTAAACCTTGTGGACGCTGGCAAGTTTTTCCCGCAGGTTCTTTTCGCCGTACGCGGAAGAATACTTGGTTTTTCCTCTCTTCATGGCAGCGTAGGCTGCTTCAACTATTTCGGGAGGTGTCTCAAGGTCAGGGTCGCCTATGTTCAACTTGATTATTTTTTTTCCTTCACTTTCAAGTTTCAAAGCTTTCTCGTTTATCTCATACAGCATGCTTGTCAATTCTCCATTTCGTCTTCGTTTCTAACATTTTTTGAATCTTGAACGGCGCTGCACATTCTGACTATCTGACGGTAAATCGCCTCCACATGAGAAGGATCTAGACCCAACTCCGCGGCTCTTTCCCTGATGTGCGCGTACACGTCGGTTTCTCTGGGGAAATCCTGAACGGGAAAGCCATGCTTTTTCTTAACCAAGCCGATGGACCTGCATATCTCTGCCCTCTGGCTTAAAGACCGCAAGATTTGCTCGTCTACTTCATCAACTCGTTTTCTTAATTGCTTGATGTTCTCCATTTATTTCTTCTCCTTCATCGCTTTCGGTATAAGCCCAGCGCGAATCATGTGATCAGCAAGAACCGTAGCCACAGCAGATTCCACAACCGGCACCGCCTTAGGCACTACACACGGGTCATGCCGTCCTTTCACCGCTATCTTGGCGTCTTCCATGCTTCGCAGGTTAACAGTGCACTGCTCCTTCGCGATAGACGGCGTTGGCTTCACAGCCACCCTCACGATAACGGACATGCCTGAGGACAAACCGCCCAAAATTCCCCCTGCATTATTTGTTAGAGTCACAACCTTCCCCTGCTGCATTCGGTACGCGTCATTATTCTCGGAGCCCTTCAACTCCGAAGCCGCGAAACCTACCCCGAACTCAACGCCTTTAACAGCGGGAACCGCCAGCAAAATCTTGGCGATATCAGCATCCAACGCGTCAAACAAAGGTTCACCAACGCCCGCGGGAACGTTCAGGGCGAGGCACTCGATTATGCCGCCTATGCTGTCGCCTTCTTTTCGCGCTTCCATAATAGCCTTTTCCATCGCTTCCGCGCAAGCTGAATCTGGACATCTGACAGCCGTTTCGTACCTTCTTTCGCGGATTTCTTCAAGGCTAAGCGTCTTGCCAATTTTCACGTTGCCTATCGCCTTAGAGTAAGCCAAAACGTCAACATCGAACGCGCTCAGCAGTTTCTTGGCTACGGCACCAGCCATTATCAGGGCTACGGTGAGTCTTCCAGAGAACCGTCCTCCACCGCGATAATCGTTGAAACCACCATACCTGATGCGGGCTGGATAGTCTGCGTGTCCCGGTCTCGGCAAATCCTTTATGGCTTCGTAATCGCTGGAATCCGCTTCCTTATTCAGTACTAGCATGGCAATAGGTGCGCCTGTTGTGAAGCCGTTGAAAACTCCTGAAAGAATCTGGACCTTGTCTCTTTCAATTCTTCCCGAAACAATCTTCGGCTGAGGCGGAATTCTCCTGTCCAGTTCCGTCTGGATGCCCTTTTCAGAAAGCGTCAACCCCGCGGGGCACCCGTCGATGACGACGCCTACGCACTTGCCGTGGCTCTCTCCGAAAGAGGTAACCACGAATTCTTTACCTGTCGAATTCCCCGCCAACAACCTCCACTCCAATTGCACGTAAATCATGGAAGAACAACGGATAAGATTTTCGAACACACTCCGCATCTTGAATCCGCATCTCGCCGCTGGCGCCCAAAGCAGCAACGGCACACGCCATGGCAATCCTGTGATCATTATGCGGATCAATCACAGCGCCATGCAAT
>CAZZLA010000055.1:0-7638 GCA_964655035.1 uncultured Candidatus Bathyarchaeia archaeon
TAGTGGAAAACATGATAGCTATCATATAGAAGTTTGCCCTACTTTTTTGATTTAGGGCGCTTATTTTGAGTTTTTAATTGAGGAAGGAAGTTTAAATTTAATCCAAACCTAAAGCGCGCGCGGGAGAGATCACCGCTAAGGAAAACATTTTTGCCAAGTCTTAGCTATTCCTGCTTGAAATTTACATGCTCTTTTGATCTAAATTTTGGGTTTAGAATATCCTTTCAAAAACTTATTCTTCTTGATTGCTGTAGTGATCTCTTGATGAGACATGACTATGCAACCTGAGCTTGAAAGCCTTCATGCTAAACATGAGGAGCTTGAGAAAGAAGCAAGTTGTCTGGAAGAGAGAAAGAAGGGACTGGAAGATCGAATTCGAGGTCTTGAAGAGCAACTCAAAATTCAGGAACTTAACAAAGACATCGAAGAACTTAAGACCAACAACAAGGCTGCTAAGGAAGCCATATCCAACCTTCAAACTAAGAAAAATGATCTTGAGGCTAAGTTAAAAGAATTAGTTTAATTTCTTCAATTTCATTTTTTCACGCGCTAAATATCTCCACAGCAACTTCTGATAAGCTGCAGCAGCATTAAAATTCAATGCCCCGAGAGAGAGATTGCGATGACCAATGGTCTTGAGTCCAATGGCTCGGGGAATGAAAGGCTTCAGGCGTTGAAAAGCATGTGAAAATAGAAAATAAGACGGCAAGCGGTAGTTCCGAAGGTGCTTGAAGGATTGAAAAACCACGGCTTGAAAACAGATATTGTATACGAGGACCCAGCGTATCCATTGAAAGAAGAATACCAGAACATCTACCGCTGGACGCAAGACGCCGCTTCCTAAGTCAAAAACGCTTTCACCAAAAAGGAGATTATTTAACTCCGAACCGCCACATGCACATAAGAAAAGGCCGCGCGTAAAATGTTCACGAAAAAACAAATGAAGTACATACTCATAGTCGGAGACGGAATGGCAGACTACCCCATCCCCGAACTTGACAATAAAACGCCGCTGCAAGTGGCGCATAAGCCAAACATGGACGCCATAGCAGCCAAAGGCAGAAATGGCCTCCTCAAAACAGTACCCGACAGCTTAACCCCAGGCTCAGACGTGGCAATCCTCTCGGTGCTGGGCTTCGACCCCCAACGGTATTACACGGGCAGAGGAGCCTTCGAAGCCGCAGCCAGAGGCATCCAACTAAACGAACGCGACGTGGCGTTCAGATGCAACCTGATAACGGAAAAAAACGGCGTTTTAGCGGACTACTCGGCGGGGCACATAACCAGTAGGGAATCGCATCAGCTGATAACAGCGGTGAAAAAAGCCTGCGAAAAACCAGGCACAAACGAGTTTTACCCTGGACTGGACTACCGCCACTTCCTAATCTTGAGAAACGCGCTGTTCGCGCTTCAAGTCGAGTGCACTCCACCCCACGACGCCATAGGCATGGAAATCGCAACGGTGTTGCCGAAAGCCAAGTCGCCCGAAGCAGAAAAAACCGCGAACTTGCTCAAAGAAGCGATACACAAATCCAAGGATGTTTTAGAGCCGCACCCAGTAAACATCGCTCGACAAAAAAGAGGAGAAAACCCCGGCAACATGATTTGGCCGTGGGGTGGCGGCAAAAAACCAAGCATGCCCTCGTTCAAGGAAAAATTCGGCTTGAAGGCGGCAGTCATATCCGCCGTGGACTTGGTGAAGGGAATAGGCGTTTACACGGGAATGAAAGTCATTGAGGTTCCCGGAGCCACGGGCAGAGAAGACACAAATTACGAGGGCAAAGCAGACGCCGCGCTGAAAGCTCTCGAAGAAAACGACTTGGTGTTCGTGCACGTTGAAGCGCCAGACGAGGCTGGTCACGTCAAGAATTACATGCTGAAAGTCGAAACCATAGAAGACTTGGACCGCAGACTGCTCGGCAGAATCCTCGAAGGCTTAAAGGAGCCTTACGCAATCGCCGTCCTGCCAGACCATCCCACACCCATCAAAATCGGAACTCACGCAAAAGACCCCGTGCCCTTTGCCATACAATCGCCGCGTCTGGAGGCAGATGACGTCAAAAAGTTTGACGAAAACTCGGCGAAGAAAGGCGGATTTGGACTTGTGGAACAGGAAGGAGTCGTGAAGCTTCTGCTTTCTTCCGCCGCGAACAGCAGATAAAAGGATAAAGCTTGCTGCGTGTCTTGTTTTGGTGTCATGCAGAATGCAAAGCCCGACTCGGTTTTCGAGTTACTCGCCAAGCCTTTACGCAAAGCGATAGCTGAGCTTGGCTTTTCGGAGCCGACGCTGCCACAGGTTACGGCGTTTCCGCCGCTGCTCGCAGGCAAAAACCTGCTTTTGGTAGCGCCAACGGGCAGCGGGAAGACCGAGGCGGTTCTGCTTCCAGTGTTCTCCAAGCTCATCCACCAGAAAAAGGAGGATCATCGGGGCATAGCGGTAGTGTACATCACGCCGTTGCGGGCGTTGAACCGCGACATGTTGAAGCGGCTGACGTTTTGGTCTGAGCGGCTGGGCGTTTCGGTGGAGGTTAGGCACGGCGACACCGAAGTGAAAACTCGCAGGAGACAAGCGCGTTCGCCGCCGCAGTTGTTGGTGACCACGCCGGAGACACTGCAGGCGATTCTGCCCGGCTCGCGAATGCAGAAGCATCTCAGCAGCGTGCAATACGTCATCGTCGATGAAGTGCATTAGTTGGCGGAGAGCAAGCGCGGCATCCAGTTAACGTTGGCGCTTGAGCGCCTTTTTGAGGTCACGTAGCGGGAGTTTCAGCGCATCGGCTTGTCCGCCACCGTGGGCAACCCAGCGGAAGTTGCTAAGTTCATCGCGGGAACCGACAGGGACATCAGCATCGTACAAGCAGTTTTTGCCAAAAGCTACCGTTACCGAGTCGTGAGCCCAGTGCCCACCGAAAAGGATTTTGAGCTGGCTGGGAAGCTGGAGACTTCGCCGGAAGCCGCCGCGCGCATACACCGCTTAGCAGAACTCGTGGACAGCCACAGGTCGACGCTCATCTTCGTGAACAGCCGCACCATCGCCGAGATGTTGGGGCACAAGTTCAGCCAGCTCGGACGCTTGGACATCGCGGTGCATCATGGTTCCCTCAGCAAGGAGGAACGCGTGAGCATCGAAGACCAGTTCAAGACTGGAGCGTTGAAGGCGATTATATGCACGAGCACGCTTGAGCTGGGCATAGACATAGGCAACGTGGACATGGTTGTTCAGTATATGTCGCCGCGGCAGGTGAGCAGCCTGATTCAGCGCGTGGGCAGAAGCGGGCACAGCTTGGAACGGCTTTCGGAGGGTGTGATAATCACGGTTTATCCTGATGACACGTTGGAGTCCGTTGCTGCAGTGAGGAACGCGGTTGCGAACCGGATTGACCCGGTGCGGTTTCATGAGAAAGCTTTGGACGTGTTGGCGCATCAGGTTGCTGGAATCCTCATGGACCGAACCACCATCATGGTGAAGGAGCTTGCCGCCATAGTGCACCGTGCTTACCCGTACCGCAAACTAACCCGCAAAAAACTGCTGGACGTGATATACGTTTTAGAGAGCCTCAACAAACTACGCATGGAAAGAGAGCTTTTGCGGAAAACAGGCAGAACACGCAAATACTACTATGGCAACCTGAGCATGATACCCGACGAGAGACGCTATCCAGTCATAAACGTGCTCAGCGACCGGGGCATCGGCACCATAGGCGACGAGTTCATGGCGCTTGACGCGCGAGTAGGCTTGCACTTCATCATGCGCGGCAAAGTCTGGCGCATAGTACAAATAGAAGAGGAAACCGGCACCGTGCACGTGGTCCCCGCCGAAGACCCTTTCGCGGCGATTCCTGGTTGGGACGGAGAAATTCTGCCCGTGCCCTTTGAACTGGCCCAGCAAACAGGTGTGGCACGCGAAAAAATCGGCAAGCTGCTCAAGAAAAACAAGACTGCAGAGCAAGTGGCTGGGGAATTGGCGGCGGAGCTTAAGACGGATAAGGCGACGTTGCTGGAGACGGTGAAGGAGATTGACGAACACCTGAAGGGAGGCGCACCTTTGCCCACGGAAAACCGCATAGTCCTAGAAGCGTTCGACAGGTACCTTGTGGTTCACGCGTGTTTCGGGGAGATTGTGAATAAGACGTTGGCGGGTATCTTCGATTCGGTGCTTTCGGAGCGGGAGGTCATAACGGGTTGGTGGGCAAACGGCTACCGCATTCTAGTGGAGACGCCTAGAAAGCTGATAAAGCAGGAAATAGCGGAAATGCCACAGTTGCTTTTCGGGTTGACGGATAAGGAGATTGATGAGGCGTTCGGGAAGTACGTGAAAGCCAAGTTTCCGTTTGCATACAAGATGAAATTTGTGGCTGAAAGGTTCGGTGCGTTGCCGCGTGGGAAAACCATGAGTTACGAGCGGCAAGCCAAGCTAAAAGCCGCGTTTGAGGACACGCCAATTTATGATGAGACGTTGCGCGAGGCGATGCTTGAGAAAGCCGACCTGAAAAAGGTCAAGCTGATAATGCACGAGGTTGAGAAGGGAAAGATGGCGGTCAGCACGCTGGTCAGACGGGAGAAGCCAACTCCTTTGGCGTATCATATTCTGGCGCAGTACGCGGACATTTCTGAGTTGATGGCTCCTGAACGCGTCATACTCAGCAACATCGACAAGATGAAGATGGCGATTGAAGCAAGAACAGCCACGCTGCTGTGTATGAACTGCGGCGAATGGACAACCCAAGTTAGAGTTAAGAATCTGCCGGAGAAGCCAACGTGCGAAAAGTGCGGCTCAAACCTGTTGACACTGCTGCATCATGGTCAGGACGCGAATCGCCTTAAAGGTTACCTGCGGAAGCGGCGCGAAGGCAAAGCGCTTTCGGAAGAGGAGCTAAAGGAGCTGCCGCAAGCAAGACGTAAAGCAGATTTGGTTCTCAGCTACGGAAAACAAGCGGTGCAAGCTTTGGAAGTGAAAGGCGTGGGACCTGAAACGGCTTCGCGAGTTCTGGGGAAGATGCATCCTAAAGAGGATGAGTTTTACTTGGATTTGCTGAAGGCGAAGATTCAGTTTCTGCGCACGAGAGAATTCTGGAACGACTAAGCGCCTTGTCTTAACGCTTAACTTTAAAGTGTTTTATTGCTTAACATGCAACATGTTTTTTGAATGCGAATGCAAATGGCGCAAAAGAAACCGCAAACCACGCTGAAGCGTTCATTGAGCTTGCTGGATGCCACAGCCATAAGCGTGGGCGCCATCTTCGTGGTAACAGGCATCGTAGCGGGCTTGGCGGGTTCAGCCCTAGTGCTTTCCATGGTCATCGCGGCTGCAATCGCATTCTTCACAGCACTGAGCTATGCTGAACTGTCAGCGTGGCAGCCGGTGGAAGGCAGCGTTTACGAGTACGCGCGACAGGTTATTTCGCCGTTTTCAGGTTTCTTGACGGGCTGGATGTTTATGGTTGCCAACACCTTCACGGGAGCCGCGGTTTCTCTCGGATTCGCCTATTACTTGACAGCCGCGTTCCCAAGTTTGCCCGCTAACATTGTGGCTGCGGTTTTATGCTTGACGTTCACGGCGTTAAATTTCTTTAATGCGCGTGAATCAGCCCGCATAAACACGGTCCTTGTAGCTGCGAAACTGCTCATACTCGGGTTTTTGTAGTTTTTGGGGCGGTAAACGCGAACATCGCGAATTTCGCGCCTTTTGAACCGTTCAACACGGGAGTGCTGTACGGCGCCTTCTTCATTTTCTTTGCTTACACTGGCTTTGGGAGAGTAGCGGTTGTAGCGGAAGAGGTTAAAGATGCAAAACGCAACGTGCCGAGAGCTTTGCTTTTGTCACTGGGTATTTCCACAGTAGTTTATGTTCTGGTTGGGATAATTGCCGTGGGACTCGTCGGGTCAGCTAAACTTGCGAACTCAAACTCGCCTTTGATAGCAGCCATAAACGCCACTGGAAGCCCACTTGCGGTGCAGGTCGTGGCTTTCGGAGGCTTATTAGCCACGGCAAGTGTTCTGCTGACAGCTATTCTGGATGTTTCCCGCATGGCTTATTCCATGGCGAGAAGGAAAGACATACCCCAGGGTTTGGCGAAGCTTCACGGGAAGTTTTGCACGCCTTACTATTCTATTTGGGCGGCGGGAATTTTGATGGCGGTGCTGGTTTTGTTTTTTGACTTGACAGGGGTCGTCGCCGTCAGCACTTTCGGGGCTCTTTTCTACTATGCCATGACGAACGCGGCGGCTCTCAAGTTAAAAACCGAAAAAAGACGGTATTACAGGCTTTTTCCCAGCGTGGGATTATGCACATGCATTGTGCTTTCAGCGTTTATTCTCTTGGCTGCAACACAAGCATGGATAATCGGCGTCATATGTCTTACGGCAGGAGCAGGTTACTATGGCTTCAGAAAAAAGCGGCTTCAACACCGAGGGTAGTAGTAAAGACTAAAAGTACTGTCGTATTTTTGCTGCGGTTTGGCTCAGTTTTTCTCTATCCGCCTCTGAAATCTCGCTTAAACGTGGCATCTTTTGTCCTTCATATCTGGGAATAATATGAACGTGCAAGTGGAATATGTCTTGACCTGCTGCCTTGCCGTTTTGCTGTATTATGCTGATTCCATCGGCTTGTGTAGCCTTTTCAACCGCGATGGCGACTCGCTTGGTAACGCCGTGAATGTAGGAAATTAGTTCCTGTGGAATATCGAAAATGTTCTCGTAATGTTCCTTAGGTATAACTAGAGTGTGCCCTTCATTTAGAGGCCTAATGTCAAGGAATGCCAATGCCGTTTCATCTTCATAAACGAGACTGGAAGGCACCTCTTTTCCGGCTATTTTACAGAAGATGCAGGAGTCAACATTCATGTTGGTTCACCGCTAAACATTGTTGCAGACTTATTCTTAGGCGTTACGCAAACGCTTCTGGACCTTAATTGAGGAAAACTGTTTATCCGCTTAACGTCCTGATCCGTTCCACCGTTCCTGTGTCCGCCCACACTCCAACGGCTATGCGGTTAACTCCGCCTGGATAAACCTTGTCGAGATAAAGGAGGATGTACCAGTAGGGAATTAACTCCAGATTTTGTCCTCTGGGAGCAGGGTGAAACACAACTGAAACAGGATCATTCAGCACGTTGAAATCAGACACTGTTGTGCCGTCAGCCTGCCACGTGAAACTCTTCGCGGCGTTTCTAGCAATTTCAAGGGCTTCTTCGCTGGAAACGTTAACTTTGGTGCTTCCGATGCTGAATAGATACCAGCCGTCAGTTATCTCTTTCAAGATGCCGTTCTCGAAATCTAAGGTTAAGCTTTTCACCGGAAAGTCCACGCCGTTTTCCGTGTATAACCACTGGATTTCAACGTTCGCTCCAGAGACAGAGACAATAAGCTTCATGTTGCCCTCTGTTATTTCGGTGTCCTCTGTTTCGCTAACCGAGGCCAACATGTTGCTCATATCGCTCAAGTAAGATGCGTCATTATAGGAACTTAATCTCTGAAGCAGATCCTTGGCTGTATCTAAAACGGAAAACGGCAGAGGCTGCGCGTAGATGGGTGAGCCTTCAAACAAGTTCATCTGATATCGTGACAGCTCTCTGTCCCTGAACCTTAGAACCACGTCAAATTGGCTTTCACTGTTTGTAAGCGAATACTTCAGAATCT
>CAZZLA010000056.1:0-7625 GCA_964655035.1 uncultured Candidatus Bathyarchaeia archaeon
TCAACTGTGCAGAAGCTTTGGCTATGCAGCCGCATCCGACTGGTCCAAACTTGACAATAATCACGAACGCGGGAGGTCCAGCTATAATGGCTACAGATAATCTTATCGCGAAAGGGGGAAAGCTCTCGCAGTTAAGCACTGAAGCCGTTCAAGCTTTGAAGAATATTTTGCCCCTTTACTGCAGTATAGCAAACCCCATTGATCTCTACGAGGAAGCTACCACCGAAAGGTTCAGAAACGTGATGGAGATAAGCCTAAAAGACCCCAACAGCAACGGCTTCCTGATTATATACACGCCTCAAGGCGCGACAAAGCCTATTGCTCTCGCAAAGACTATAGTAGAATTGGCGAAACAAATCAAGAAACCTGTTCTCACCGCTTTTATGGGTGAAGATGGCCATTGCCGAAAAGCTCGTCATATCCTTCAAGGAAACGGTGTTCCAACATTTGCGACTCCTGAAGAGGCAGTTTCAACCTTCATGTACATGTACGATTACTCTCGAAACTTGGAGCTGCTATATCAAACTCCTGAAGAACTGCCCGTCCAGAAACCCAACTTAACTTCTCTAAAGGGAACTCTCAGACGAGCTTTCTGCGAAGGACGCCAAATCCTCAATTTACCTGAATCCTTAAGCTTTTTAGAAGCATACAAGATTCCAGCCGTGAAGACGCTTGTGGCAAGAACCCCTGAAGAAGCCATCACTTTATCTTCTGAAATGGGTTACCCTGTAGTCCTTAAAGCTCTGTCTCCTCAGATTTCGCACAAATCTAAAATCGGCGGCGTCTTGTTGAACGTTTGTTCTCCATCAGAAACAAAAGCTCTCTTCGGAGAGATAGCTAACAGAGTCAAGAATTACAGCAGCACCGCTGAATTCCAAGGTGTATCCATCCAGCCCATGATACACGAAAAAGGGTACGAGATGATTATAGGCTCTAAAAAAGATGCTCAGTTCGGCTCCACAATACTTTTCGGTATGGGCGGAACGACCACCGAATTGTTTAAGGCTGTATCCATCGGGTTTCCTCCGCTGAATCAGACACTCGCAAAACGGTTAATAGACGACACAGCCATCTACAAACACGCATCATCCATTGGTTACCCTCTAAACGTCAAGCTTCTTGAGGAAATTCTGGTGAAGTTTTCGCAGCTTGTCACAGATTTTCCAGAAATAAAAGAGGCCGACATAAACCCCTTGATTGCTAACCCCAACGGGATTGTGGCGGTTGACGCCCGCATGGTAATAGATTGGGACAGGATGATGCGTGAAGTTGCTGAGCATCACGACGACTGCCTTATTGCTTCTTACCCCCAGAAGTACGTTGCAGTGAGGAGGCTTAAAAACGAGACTAACGTGTCACTTCACCCAATAAAGCCTGAAGACGAAGAGCGTTTTAACGTTTTTTTGAAGTCTTTATCTTTGGAATCGATGCGGTTCAGGTTTTTCGCCATAATAAAAGAAATGTCACATGAAACGTTGACGCGGTACTGTAATCTGGATTATGACCGAGAAGTCGCCATAGTGGCTGAACTTCAAGACGGCAACAAGCCAATAATCGGTGCTGTTCGGTTAATTGTTGAACCCGGAGGAAAAAGTGGCGAGTTCGCTGTTTTAGTAGGTGATAAGTGGCAAGGCCTGAAGCTCGGCTCCAAACTTATGGACCTGCTTGTTGAGATCGGCAAAGATATGCGTGTGGACAAAATCTTTGGTTATGTGAGTGCTAACAACTACAAGATGCTTGAGTTATGCAAGAAAAAAGGATTTAAGGTGGAAACCTTGGATGAAGAGACTGTTCTCGCGTCTCTATTTTTGCAATGATTATGCTGTTGTTTAGCTTCTGAACTTTTGCAGTTTCTCCAGCATCTCTTTGTCGCCTTCAGCGTCTCCGGCGCATGTTGCAATTATGCCGTCAACGAGACCATCCAGCTTCGCTGCCTTTTCTTCAACTGTATCCATGGTTGCGGCGGTTGGCCAGCCAATCATCTTCACGGTATCCACGTTTTTAGGTGTTCCCACTAAGAAGTAAGCGTAGATGGGTTTGTTCAGGCGTTTGCATTCTTTGGCTACCTGCTCCAGTGTGGGGAAGGATTTGTCTTCAAGCCGCATGAAGTAGATAAAGTCCCACGCAGCTCTAGCCCGAGCTAGAGTGTCTTCTATAGATCGCCGCGCCGTTAGTAAGCAGCCCAGTTTCAGGTTCTTGAGTTTCACATTTGTGCGTAAGAAGTCTCGGCCTTCCTCGGAGGATTTCAACATCTTTATGGGTTCACCGTATTTGGGCACGTCGCCCATGGTGATTGCTAAGCCGTCAACACCCATTATGTCCGCCGCTAAAGCCAAGCCTCCCACTTCGACTGGGCCTTTGTAGTGCAGTATGAATATGGGTACGATTATTTTATCAGGGTATTTAGACTTAAGAACGCAACTAACGGCTGTGCCGCTGGGTGCTGGAAAACCAGCAGCGCTGTCAGTAACGTTCCATCCATCCACTAGATCTTTGATTTCGTTAGCAAGTTTCAGAAATTTACGTGTTGGAACAAACTCGTTTAGTATTTTCATCGAGACATCATCTCGGCTAAAGAGAATACGCAATCAATATAAAATCTTTTTCATGACCACTTCCTCTTTGTTTCAAGGAAACGTAAATAAACAATCAAACGGAAGTATTTTCCACGGGGATAACAATGAAGATAGCAGTTTCTGGCAAAGGCGGCGTCGGCAAAACCCTAATCGCCGCGGGTCTTGCACGAGGTTTCGCAGAGAGAGGATTGAAAACTATGGCTATAGACGCGGATTCTTCGCCTAATCTCGCGTTAACTTTAGGCTTATCCACAGAAGAAGCCCGCAAGATCACGCCAATCTCTGAGAATAAAGAGCTGGTTGAATCCAAGACCAGCACAGGATACTCTGGCGTTTACCGTTTATCTTTCACCGTAGCTGACATAGTCCACGACTATTCTGTCAGCACTCCTTTCGGGGTGAACCTGATAGTCATGGGCACGGTGCGGTCAATGGGTTCAGGCTGCATGTGCGCTCCAAACGCCGTTATCCGCGCTTTGCTCCGCCACTTAATCGTTGACCGTAACGAAGCCGTGGTTTTAGATTTGGAAGCAGGCGTTGAACACATAGGCAGAGGAACCGCAAGGCAAGTGGACGCGTTATTGATTGTGGCGGATTCAAACCTGAAATCTCTCGAGATAGCCAAACACATACATGATTTGGCAGCAAACGCAGGAATGAAGCAACTCTACCTCATCGGAAACAGGATCATGAACGAAGCGCAGAAAAAAGCGGTTAAAAGTTTCGCCCAGAAAAACGGTTTAAACCTCCTCACTTTTATTCCATTCGACGAGAAGGTGACCGAGGCGGACATGCTTGGAGAAACACCGCTTAAACACAAGGAAATTGCATCTATGCAAGCCATAGACAATATATGCGACATTCTCCTAAAGTACATTTAAGTTAATTGGAGTTTTGTGTTTATGAAAACGCTTGTAACTATCGGTCGTGGAGGCACTGGAAAATCCAGTTTCACTGCTTTAATGACGAAATGTCTCGTTGAAGCGGGTCAAACTCCCTTGTTACTGGTAGACGCTGACCCAGACCAGAACCTAGCCGAAATGGTGGGAATAGACCTGAAGGAAGCCGGGAAATCCACAATCGCCGAGTTGCTCGTCACCACCTTTATCGAAAAAGGCGGAACCACAGTAGGAGTTCCACCCACAGAAAGAATCGAAAGCAGGATTTGGGAGAACGGCTTGTTTGAAAGCGATAACTTTGACTTCTTATCCGTTGGCACAAAATGGGTTGAAGGCTGCTATTGCATGCCTAACTCCGCGCTAAAAGGCGCGCTTGGATCGTTAACCAAGAACTACAAGTACGTGCTTATCGATTCGCCTGCTGGTCTTGAACACTTGAACCGGCGCATCACGTCAAAAGTCAATGACATCTTCGATATTCTTGATCACTCAAAGAAGTCCATGGATCACGTCAAAAGAGCGCACCGCATCGCCAAGGAAGTTGACATGCAGTTCGACAACTTCTACCTCATAGGCGGGTACAGGTTCCCCGCGGAACTCGGCGTTCACGCAGAAAACGCTCTGAATTTCAAGTATTTGGGGAAAATAACAGCGGACGCAACCTTGGATGAATACGCTCTTGAAGGAAAATCGCTGCTGGAGCTGCCTTCAGACAACCCGGCTTGCGTTTCGGTGAAGGAAATCTTGAAAACTGTGGGCTACCTCTAAGGTAGCTTATTGGTTTGCTTTATTTTTTCAAGCTTGCATATCTACAAATGCACCATGACTTTTGATAAAAAATTCTGGAAAAGTTTAAAAAGATTGTAATGCTGGTACTAGTAAAACGTTTACAGAGGTTTGAATTTGACCAGCAAAAACGTGCATGTTAAAATAGGTGAAATGAAGACCAATACTGGTCTTGTTAAAAATCTTGAATTATCCATAGGAAAAGTTGTTGAAGACTCATGGGAAGAACCAATGGGGCCAACACCCATGCCCGGTTTGACCACTCTAAGAAACTGGGACATGACGCTCCTCAACAAGTACAAGCCCTTTTACATGCCGGATTGTGACTTGTGCTGTCTCTGTACATATGGCAAGTGCGACTTGACGGCGGGAAAACGTGGAGCCTGTGGACTTAACATAGCAGATCAGTCATCACGTATCGTACTTATCGCTTGCTGCATTGGTGCCGCAACCCACAATGGGCACGCTAGGCATGTGGTTGACCACTTAATTGAGAAGTATGGTCGGCGTTATCCACTGGATGTAGGCGGCTTAAACGTAAAGGTGGAGGCTCCAGTTACTAGGCTTGTTACTGGAATAAGACCTGAAACTCTCGGAGATTTAGACGAGGTTCTATCATACTGTGAATCACAAGTAACTCACCTGCTCTCTGTTGCGCACACAGGTCAAGAAGCTAACAACTTAGATTTTGAATCCAAAGCATTCCACGCCGGCAGAATTGATCAAGTGGGTATGGAAATTGCAGATCTTGCTCAAATCTCTGTCTTCAATTTTCCAAAAGGTGATCCTGAAGCGCCACTCATTGAAATGGGTCTCGGTACAATCGACACATCAAAACCAGTTATTTTATGCATTGGTCACAATGTTGTGCCTTCAGTTGGAATAATCGATTATATGAGAGATAACAAACTTGACAGTAAAATGGAAGTTGTAGGTTTATGCTGCACTGCCATCGACAACTCGAGGTACTTTGATCGAGCAAAAATTGTTGGTCCAATATCGTGGGAACTGCGTGCTATACGAGGTGGGTTTGCCGACGTAGTGGTTTTGGATGAGCAATGTGTCAGAACGGATTGTTCTTTAGAGGCTGAACGCGTCCACGCACCAGTTATCGCCGCGTCAGAGAAGAACTGCATAGGTTTCAAGGATCGCACAAACGACCCTGCAGACGAGATAGTGGCTGATTTGGTGAGTGGCAAAGTTCCTGGTGTTTTGATTCTTGACCCTGAAAAAGTTGGTGAAGTCGCGGTCAAAGTCGCGAACAAAGTAGCGCCCATACGCAAGAAAATGAGAGTTTTGCCCGAAATTGAAGAAATCGTCGCGCTTGCGAAAACCTGCAGGCAATGTAACTTATGTCAAAGGAGTTGTCCACAAGACCTTAGTATCCCCGCCGCGTTGAAGGCAGCCGCTGAGGGTAATCTTCAACCGTTAACTGACCTATACGAGGAGTGTATTGGATGTGGGCGTAGCGAAGAAGCCTGTCCAATCAAGCTCGAAATCCACAGCTTCATACTTAAATCTGGCGAGAAGCGCATGATTGAGGAAACGAATTTTTGCCGTGCAGGCAGAGGCGCCGTTCAAGACGTAGAAATAAGAAGCGCCGGCGGTCCAATTGTGCTTGGCGAAATCCCTGGAATCCTCGCAGCTGTAGGTTGCGCTAACTATCCACACGGCGGCAAAGACGTTTATGACATATGTAGAGAGTTTGCTCTTCGCCGCTTCATTGTAATGACTTCTGGTTGTTCAGCCATGTCTGCTGGTTCCTACAAGAACGAAGAGGGAAAGACTCTCTATGAGGAATTTCCAGGCTCTTTCGCGGCCGGAGGTGTGCTTAACGTCGGGTCTTGCGTTTCCAACCCTCACATCGCAGGTGCAGCGATAAAAGTCGCTAACATATTTGCTAAACGACCATTAAGGGGTAACTACGAGGAAATAGCCGATTACATACACAACCGTGTAGGCGCGGTCGGCTTAGCGTGGGGTGCATACTCTCAGAAAGCAGCATCGATTGCTTCTGGCTTCTGGAGTTTAGGCGTTCCAGTGCTCGTCGGTCCACACGGCGCCAAATACCGGCGCATGCTTCTTGGAAGAGCTGACAAGCCTGAAAACTGGGAAGTCTATGACGCGCGCACAGGCGACAAAGTGAATGTTGGACCCGCACCTGAGCATCTGTTCCAGACCGTTGAAACCCCGCAAGAAGCCATGGTTGCAATAGCTAAGCTGTGCATAAGACCCAATGACACATGGAAGGGAAGATCAATAAAGCTATCACACTATATTGACTTGCACAAGCGCCATTACGGAACCATGCCGCCAGACATACATAGGTTCGTGCGCACGGTGGCTGATGTACCCATGACCATGAAAGACGAAATCACAGCGATACTGAAAGCTAAAGGCTGGACAGAAACAGTGATTCCTGACCCGACGTTGCTTCCGAGGATGATAAGGAAAAAGAAGGAGTGACCAAGAATGTCGTGTGAACCTTGGCAATGTGCAGAAGTAGCGGCCACAAAGAAAGCAAACCCGATAACAAAACCCGAAGTAGCTGTAGCTATGATAAAGAGAGCTGCCCGCCCAATTCTTGTGGTCGGTAGCAATGCCACTGAACGATACCCAGGAGGAATACAGTTAATTGAATACTTGATTGACTTCGCCAAAGCCTCAAAAGTTCCCGTAGTCGCAACGGCGCACATGGTTGGCGAGTTCTTGAAGCGTGGCTTTGAGCCAGCAGGCTTCATGTCCGCCATGGACATAGGCAATCGATTGGTTGATCCGGAATGGCAAGGAATTGACGGCAAAGGGCACCCTGATTTGGCAATGTTCGTCGGTTTGCCCTATTACATGGAAGCGCTCATCCTGTCAGGACTCAAGCATTTCGCTCCAGACCTTAAGACCATGACGTTGGATAACCTTTATCATGCACATGCTAGCTGGTCTTATCCAAACGGGTCTTTGGAAGACTGGGCTAACAACCTCAAGGTCATGACTTCAAAATTTGAAGGAGGACAATAAAAAATGTCAATGTTTGAAAATATACCTGTAGATGTTGGCGTCATTTACGAAGGCGAACGTATACGCAGAAATGACATGCAAGTAGAACTCGGGGGGCCATCACTGAAAGAAAAATTCGAACTAGCAAAAGTGAAACCCTTAGATGAAATAGAAGACGGAAAAATAACCATAATTGGTCCCGACATTAAAGACATGAAAGAAGGACAAGCATACCCGCTCGGAATACTAGTTGAAGCTGCCGGCTCCAAGCTTGAACAGGCGCTTGAAGGCGTAATCGAACGACGCATACACGGATATCTGAACTTCATTGAAGGTTTCATGCATCTCAACCAGCGCTACGACATCTGGA
>CAZZLA010000057.1:0-236 GCA_964655035.1 uncultured Candidatus Bathyarchaeia archaeon
CTTCGCAAGGCGGAAGCCGCGGGTTCAAATCGCGCTCGGTCCACTCAGCTTGTGACTAATGCAGTTTTCTGCCGCATTTCTTGCAATAGAGTGCGTCACTATCGTTCTGGGTTCCACAAGATTTGCAACACTTGTAAGATGCCCCGAGAGGGACTTCTGTTAATTCTGGACCTTTTATTGGAGTTAACTCATTTTTCCAAATATATAGAATTAGTACGTATGTTCCTTTTTCTTCA
>CAZZLA010000057.1:246-7536 GCA_964655035.1 uncultured Candidatus Bathyarchaeia archaeon
CAGGTGATAGTACCTCCCAAAAACTTGATCATCTGACCCCTGTCAGCAAAGACTTTTGTTCCTTTGTTTTTTCTGTTTGTTGCTTCTCCTTTTTTTTCAGCACCCCTATATGAGGCAGAGGGTTCTGCCCTTCCGCTGAGAAGTCTTTCACCTACTTCGCCGTCTCTAAATACCACTTGCAAAGAGCCATCTTCTTTAATCAGTATAGCATAGCCTTTGCCTGAATCCTTTATCTCTTCTATTCGGTTGACTTTTTCTTCACTTTTCGTTTTGCTTGCTTTCCGATCAAGCCGATAGAAATAAATCAATACCAAAAGGATAATGAGACTCGCAAACCAGACGATAACAGTAAGCGTGTGAAGCGCCATAATATTGCATTTATGAATCTGTGTATTTCTGTTTTTCTAGTTTTCTTCTGCAACTTTCAACATGAGTTTATATCTCTCAAATAGGTTGGCGCTTGAAAAAAATCCATAGTGACCAAGCAAAAACTACTATGTAACCTAATGGTTGTAAAAGCAACTTTCAGCTAAAAACCGCGTGAATCCTTCCCAAACACCCCTTTTCAGAAAAAAGGCTCAGCAAGGCGGAAGCTGCAGGTTCAAATCCCGCACGTTTCACTGTTTTCGTTTGAAAACAATTATGATAGCTAAATCGATTTTTCCAGCGATTGATAGACAGGCATAACTATGTTTACTGTTTCAGCGTCTGCTTTTTTGGTTTGGTTTTTTCTGCGTTGTGTTAGTTCTTCAAGATTTCTGGCTGGTATGTTTGGTAGGGAGCACATGTTTGTTTTCGTGGGGGCGTTTTCTTCTTTTAGGTTTTATGAATTACTAATTCATTTAGGTTCGGTAGCTGCCTGATTTAAAGGCATTCGAAAATCAGTTGGTGCTATTTGCGGTAATCCTTTAGGGGCGCCAGTGGTATGGTGAACGTTTCGGTGACGCCTTCTATCAAGCGGATTTTGTCTCCCACGAAATGCAAGGCGTTCGCGTTGGTGTCCGCTTGGAACAGAACGGCGAAATCCCATTCGCCGAAGACCTGGTACGCCTCCTCAAGCTTCACGCCTTTCATGGGGGTTTCGTTGTATTCCATCAGTGGCTCGTAGAGTTTTGCAGCCATATTGGGGCTTAGTTTAATCATCAACAAATATTTCTGAACAGAGTTCTCCATAATAAACACCCAAGAACAACAGGGTAAAGGCGCTTCACCTTAAAAAACGTGACGCTCAACCCTGTTATCCGCGACTCTAAAGCTCACTTCGCCTCTATGAGATCACAAAGCACTTTCTTTATCTTGAAAACTTGGAATTAACTCACCAAAATGTTCCCCAGACTTAACTAAGCTATAAGCATAAAATAACCTGACCGTTGGATGCACCATCAAAATAGATGGCTCCCACCGTCAACTTTCAAAATTCATCCTTCGTATGGGTCTGCCTTGGTGAACAGCTTTGTTCACGTTTACCTTTTGGTTGCTGTATCCTACGAAAACTGTGTTGGTCAAAATCCCGCGAAATTAGTGCGTGCTCCGTTCGACAACCTTCATCATGGAAATCAAGGACAACGACGGCTTCTTCGACTTCCTGCAATTGCTTTTGCAGCCTGCAAAACCATCAGTTCGGTGTTTGACAGTGGAACACGGCTATTTTTGAACCTTATGTTTCTACGCTAGCTTTTTCATGCGCTGAAGTGGCAGTGGATATATCCGGGAGTTGCTCTCTGAGCTTCTGCTCCGCGGCTGTTTCTGCGTCTGACAGTATTTTTTCCGCTTCTAGGCTTGCGGTTCCGATGTTCACTGGCATCCCCGTGTCCTGGTGAGTCGTGGAAACAATGTCAGTCAGCAACGTGCCGATATTTTCCAGCTCGCGACCTGCCTCCGGAAAAACACCCGCCATTCCATTGCGAATGTTGTTAAGCACACCTGCCGCAGGCGCTATAACGGTAACTATGTCGCCTAACTCTGAAACCGTGTTAAGCCGCAAGGAAACGCTTTCCAAAGCCAGCGAGGCGTGCATCAGCATCTTCTCGACCTTGCGTATCTCCGCCAACTCACCAGCCAAAACGTTTGCACGCATGTTGTCTCTTTCCGAAAGCGCTTTAACCGTGCGCCTAAACAATGTAGCGTCACGCTTTTCAAAACGGGCTTGCGCGTTATTCAACTTTTGTTTTTGAACCTCAATCCGCTGGAGAACCGTGCTAATTTGCTTCTTTAAACCTACAGAAGGCTTGCCCACATCCTTAATCTTCGACAAGAACGACGGTTGCTGAGGCTTTTCTTTCCATCTATCAACGAACCCATCAACCAAAATCAATTACACTCCTATGTTTCCATCTTGCCTTCCTTAGGCAGTGACCGCATAAAAAACTGTTTGAACCAGCAAGCTAAAATCTGCGACACTGCAAAAACAAGTTTTGAACAGTTCATTTGAAAAAGCCGTAAGCAGTCAACCCCAGTTTCATGGTTACTTATTAAAGGCACAAAGAAACAGGCTGATAACTGCTTTTATACCGAAGCGCCTCCCATGTTTATTTTTTAGCCAAATAAATAAAAAACCAGCTGCTATTTCGTTCAAATTTATATTTTTTATAAGCGAACCCTGCAAGGCTTTCACCCTGAAGCACCAGCCAAGAAATCCAATCAGTCAGTTCAACTTCTTCACTTCAAAAGCTAGAATCTTATGACAGTTAATGCATCTTGTCAAAACTAGCTCAAAACCATTCAGTATGTCGAAACGCGTCTGCGTATACCGCCTCTGCTTGCCATGGTCACAGGTGACTTGACTGATAGAAATCAGCCTGTCCTCTTCCATTCTCCCTTCCCGCAATTCAATCTTTGGCCTAAGTAAGTAAATAACTCTTGTGAAAGAATCTTCTATTCAAGAAAACTGTCGGTTCCCGCCAGAAAAGCGCCACGTATATAATCGGGCGTAATGTGCACCCAAACAAAAGTTTTTTTTATCCGCCTCTTAACGAGGTTTCGGATGCACGTCACTGGTTCATGCTATCCTACACGTGATTGAAATAGAAAGCCGTAACATTTCGGATGTGATTCGTTTTTCGAATTGCCTTTCTATCTTTGGGCGGCGCTATTTTCTGCGAATTCTTACTTGTTATGAAAACCGACCCGCCACTCGCCAAATGTTCTTGAACTCTCACGAAATCAACCTGCTCCGCCTCCTCAATTTCAACGTCCTGACCAGAACCGTTATCCAACAAAAGCACTTGAAAAACCTGAGCCTTTTCGTTATTTACTGCAATTAGACTCTTCAACAATGTTTTTCATCTTCTTATTCATTTAGAACAGTATTGAATGTGTAGCTGAAAATTTTTAAAGATATGTGACTGCCGCGCCACAACAACACTGCCACCGCATCATCCGAAAATAAAGTTGAAGATTTCATTTTTTTCCGTTAAAGAATCCACTATCAAATCCGGATTTGCTTTTTCAAGCATCTCTCTGGAATGCACGCCCGTAAGAACCACGATGCACCCCATTTTAGCCTTTTTGGCGGCTTCAACCCCAAAGACTGAGTCCTCAATTACCACACATCTTTCCGGGGCACTTTTCAGCTCGCCTGCGCACTTCAAGAAGATTTCAGGAGCGGGCTTCGAACGGGCAACATCGTCTCCCGTAACAACCGCGGAGAAAAATCTCTTCACGCTCATCACTTTGAGCAGGTGCTTGATGACTGCACGGTCATTCATAGAAGCTGCAATGCGCCGTCGAACAGGGTTATGCCGCTACTCATTTCAACTTCGTTCCTAACCTTCAACTCCACCAAGCGCTTTATCAGCGCTTCATCGAAGCGGGTCTTGGAGGAACGCAGAATCTCTCTAAAGGTCTCGGCTGAGCCTATTCCGATGCGTTGTTCAATGAACGCGTCGCTCATTTCGCAGTCTACTTCGCTGAGGGCTTTTTGAAACGAAGCCACAACTACTCTTCGGGAGTCAGCAAGTGTTCCATCCCAATCGAATACCACAGTGTCAAGCATTTCCGAAGCCCAAAAGCATTGCTACTCCGAATTGAAGCCAAGTTGCTCACGGATGAGCTGGCTTTTTTTAGCGGCTTCCCCGATGGCGCGCATGAGCGACTGTCTGATCTGGCTGCCTTCAAGCTCGTAGATGGCTTCGATGGTTGTTCCGCCCGGCGTTGTCACCATATCCTTTATCCTAGCGGGGTGCTCCTGCAACTCAATTATCAGCTTCCCTGTTCCCAGAACGGTTTGGGCTGCGCTGGTTAATGCGATGTTTCTGGGTAAGCCCACCTTCAACCCAGCGTACATGAGCGCCTCTATTATAATTGAGAGGTATCCGGGTCCGCTGCCGCTTAGGGCGGTTATGGCGTCCATGTACTTCTCGTCAACCTCCTCGCATATGCCCATCATGTTCAGCAACGTCTTGACCTTCTCCTTGTCAGCTTGCGTCACGTTTTCGTCGCAGCAGTACGCGGTGTAAGACGCCTGGACTAAAGCGCCCACGTTCGGCATGATACGCACGATTTTGGCGTCGGGGACGAATTTTTTAACGAATTTCAGGGGAACAGTGGCGGCCACAGAAATCACCAGTTTACCTTTGACTTCCGGCTTGACTTCTGTCAGAACTTTTTTCACGTCGCCCGGTTTGACGACGATGAAAAGTATTTCAGCGTCAGCCGCGGCTTTGCGGTTGTCAGTGTTTGTGGCTGCGCCCAGTTTTTCTTGTTCTTGAAGTCTTTCGGGTCGTATGTCGGCGGCGGTTATCTTGCCTTGGTAGCCGCTTTTCAGGAGGCTTTTCACGATGGCGCCGCCCATCATTCCTGCGCCTATCACGGTGATTTTGTCGTTCATGATACAGTCACTTGCTTTAACTACTTGGTTTCTGCTCTTAAACTTTTGTTGTCCAATCCCACAGTTTCCACTCAGCCTTGTCCTTAAGCAGAAACCGCAATCTTCAGCAGGTTTTGCACGGCAAACGCGGGAGCGTTCGTCTTCACGCCTCTGGAATTAAAATGAGTTGAAACCACCTGAAAACCATTATCGCGCAGAGTTCTTAGCATGGTAACCACGGAAGGCACGGGCAAAGACAGTTTGTTGCTGACTTTGTCGAGAACGTAGTAGGTCGGTGGCGCTTCAGCTTCGTTCTCGGCTAAGGAAAGCAGATTGGAGATTTTCACGCTGTTCCGCAGTGCCAGACGACTGTTTTCCTGCGCCATCAACTCGCAGAACCGTTTGTCAACGATTTTTCCCAGCCACAGCGGTCCAGCCCAGTCCATTTTGGAGCCGCATTCAGGACATTTCTCTATGCGCAGGTCGAAGGCGCGCTGCGTGGTTTCTCGGTGAAGACAGTTAAAGCAGTGCAGTATGTAACCGAGGTGTTTGACGCTGGCATCCGCCTTTTGTGCCCCGTAGCCTATTTCCGCGTAAACCCGGATGTAGTGGTCAGTTGAGTGACTGAAAAGCATGTGGACGCCTATATCCTGTTTCGCCGCAGTCGCAGCCACGCAGCCAGCTAAAAGCCGAACCGCCAGTTCTTGACAGTACTCGGTACGCAATGGTTTTCCACCATACTTACGGACGCACGCTTTGGCATGTACTCCACACAGAGGCGCAAGGTCGGTTGCGGTTGCAGCTAACACGCCGTGATTGCGAAGTGCGCGGACTGCCGAGTCAAGATAAGGAACAGGGGAGCCAAATGGGTCCACATCCACCACGTCGAACCTTGTGCGCGGAGCGCCATAGCAGCTTAACAGGCAATTAGCGTCCTTATGCTTCACTTCTATGCATGTTTCAAGCCCGTTAATGTGCACGTTGTGTTCCGCCAGCATGTATGCCCGTATGTTGATGTCGCTTGCCACCACCTGTTTGATGCCTTGGATTTCGGCGGCGAGGCGGACGGCTCTGATTCCAGTGCCTGTTAAGGGTTCGCATACTTTTATGTCCCTGTTTACCTTGTGTTGGAAAGCCCGACAAGCCAAGACGGCTAAGTCTCGGTTCAGCTCCATGACTGGATTATAGAACACGGGCGCTTTGGATGGGGCGTAGTCGGAAGGCTGCTCTTTGAAGGCGCTGAGCCTTGGAACTAAGACGTGTGTCTTGCCTTCCGTTATGATTTCGGTTGGATAATCGGCTGTGAATTCTGGTTCCGTCATGGTTTGAGCCTTGTCGTCGTGTGGGTTATGAGAAGAAATTTATCTGCATATTAGACTTCTGGTTTATATGGTACAGTTGGCTTTGCGAAAACGCGTACTGCTTCTGACTGGGAATCCCGGAGTGGGAAAAACCACGGTGTTGACGAAGGCAGTTAGCGCGCTTAAGGAAGAAGGGTACCGTGTGGGCGGCATGATAAGCCGCGAAGTACGGCAAGGCGGAACACGAGTGGGCTTTGAGATTTTAGACCTGAGCAGCGGCAGACGCGGATGGCTCGCAAGCGTAAACCAGAAGCAGGGTCCGCAAGTAGGCAAATACCGCGTGAACATCGAAGACCTTGACACTATCGGTGCTGAGGCGATTGCTGGCGCCATGGAAAAATGTGACGTTATCGCCATTGACGAAATTGGACCCATGGAACTGTTTTCAGAAAAGTTTAAGGAAGCCACGCGAAAGGCGCTGGAAAGTCGCAAGCCCGTTTTAGCCGTTGTCCATTGGAGAGGCAGAGACAGGCTTATAAGCGAAGCCAAAAACCGCGAGGACGCGGAAATATTCGCGATCACGCACGAAAACCGGGATAAATTACCTGAAGCAATAGCTGAAAAAGCAGTTGAGTTCTAAATGAAACCTCGTCATTTGAGCGGCGATATTATCGAGGCGGAGCTACGCGAAAATTCTATGAATTGGAACAGAATATTATTTGTAAATGAGGGTTTAAAGTTGATCAAGAAGGTCTTGGTGGCGGTTGATGGCTCTGAAAATTCGTTTAGGGCGCTGAGTTTTGCGTTGGATCTAGCTGAGAAGTACGCTGGGCCCGTTTTGATTGTGAATGTTTTGCAGTTGCCTGCAGTGTATACGAGCCCAGATGATCAGCTCGTGTATTCGGGTAGTCGGGCTGCGTTCATCAAAGACCTGCGAAGGATTCATGAGGAGACGTTAGCTAAAGCTGCTGAGGAGCCGAGACTGTTGAAGCCGGGTTTGGAGATTACTACAGAGTTGAAGGAGGGTGAGCCTGCAGCGCAGATAGTTGAAGCTTCCAAGGAAGGCGGTTTTGACGTTATCGTTGTTGGGCATAGAGGTTTGGGTAGGCTGAGCGAAGTTTTTTTGGGTGGTGTAAGCGAGAGAGTTGGTCATTTGGCTAAGTGTGTGGTTGTGATAGTAAA
>CAZZLA010000058.1:0-7508 GCA_964655035.1 uncultured Candidatus Bathyarchaeia archaeon
AGGGTTTCTTTTATTCCCCAGGCTATGTCTGCAGGGTCTTCGCCGTTAACATGCACACCGTTCTGGTCTGGACCCGAGCCTATTACCTGCTCTTTGAAGCCTACTACGCCTCGTGCGCCTACGACCACGGGTTTTTCCAGCGCCATAGCCTCTAAGCTTACTATGCCGAATGGTTCGTATGTGGACGGAAAAATGCATATGTCTGAAGCGGCGTAATGCAGGATTCTCTCGTTTTCAGGAACAAAGTCAAAACGGTAGACTATCTTGTCTTTTATGCCCATTCTTTCAGATGTTTCCTCGATGTCTGTTTGTTCTTCTCCTTTGCCTAAAATCACCAGTTTAGTGTTGGGATATTCTCGCAGTACAATGGGCATTGCCTGCAACAAGGCTCTTACGCCTTTCACCCAGGTGAGCCTGCCCACGAAAAGAAGCATGTTCCAGTCCTTAGGCACCTTGTATAGTTCTCGAATTTTCGCAGCGTCTTCCTGCTTAATTTTGCGCGGGTCATAACGGTCAGGGTCTACGCCGTTCCAAACCACGCTGATTTTTGACTGTGGCCAACCATGTTTTATTAGGTCTTCCTGCATGGCGTAACTCACAGTGATTATTCTGTCGGCGCCTTGAGCCGTAGCGCTTTCCAAGTGCGCCACCACCTCGGATCCGTGCCCTCCGCTTCTGCCCCATTCACTGCTGTGGGTGTGGAATACCACGGGAATCTTGGATTCGTTCTTAATCACTAGACCTGCAACGCTGCTTAGCCAATCGTGAACGCAGACGACATCAAAATGGTATTTTTCTTTTTTTATTAGCCCGTTGAGAAATTTTGTGGCGCTGAGAATGTTGTAAATGAAAATGTCGTTGAAGAGTCTGATGTTTGTTCCCCATTTCTTTAGGTCGTCAACTACGAAGAACGGAAAAATGTTACTTGCGTCTGCAATTAACGGTCGATGCACCTCTACTCCTCGTAGAATTTCTCTGGTTTTCAGGCTACCGTCGTTAAGTGTGAAAACCGAAACGTCATGTCCTATGTCAACAAATTCGTGTGCCAAGTATTCAGCGTAAGTGCCTAAGCCCCCGACAAGTCTAGGGGGGTATTCCCAAACAAAAAAGCCAATTCTCAAAACTTTCACCAAGTGTGCGGTTTTAACTATTTCTGAAAGCTTATTTATAGCTTCTCTCACAGGTCGAAAACATAACGCACACGGCGTTTCTTTCTCAAAGGCTTTACCCATAGAGTTATAAAAAGGAAGTTTGTTGAATTGAAATAAGCGAAGTTGAGATTTGAGGCAGAATGGCCCAAACTGTTTCTTACACCATACCAACCGAGGTACCAGCTAGTTACATGGAAAAATTATTTGTCTTTATGCACTCGCAGTATTTGCTTCCTCAGAAGCAACGGTTCGCGAACTTTTATAGAGAAACAACAAACGGCGTCCCGTTCATCTCTTACGTGGTTCTCGACGCGCAGGGAAAGCCGATGCTTAAAGCTGAAGTCAAAGGCGCCACCCCGATAGAGGTCAAGTTAGTTCCCATCGACTTGGGAGTTTCTGCCACAGCCTTGGAAGAGGCGAAACAAGATGTTGTCATTGCGGTGGAAATATTTGAGGCAAACGCTAGAAAAGCAACCTTGTACTTTGCTTGGAGAGAAGGCGAAGACATAGTTCCAGAGGAGCTTAGGAAAAAGGAAAAATCCTTCCGCCGCCTGTTTCTTGAAACTCAAATCCTGTTTTTCGTGGTTTTCATAGGTTTCGGCATGGTAATTTTCGTAGTCTTGCTCGCGTTGTATCCACAGGCTTTCTGGATTGCGCCGATAGTTCTCATAGCAGTCCAGTTTGTTTTTGTCTTTTACTCCAGCAACTTCATTTCCAGAACAGCGGATTGGCACATCACCAAAGTCAACCCTATAATTCATATTCTGAAATACAATTTGCCCATCAAATCAAACGATCAACTTAAGCAAACCCTCGCGCGAGAGGAAGTATTGGCGATAAAGAAGGAAATTTACGATGAAATTTTGGCTAAGCGAGGCGAAATTGACTGTGGAGAAGCCCAAAAAGTCTTTGGGAAACATGGTATAGCCTGTGAGTCTGAGAATCTTGCGGTTAAAAAAGTGAACGTTTACGAACTCGTGAAGAAAGTGTCGGACAAATTTGGTTTTTCAGTGCCTAAAATCGTGGTGGCGAACACCATGGTTCCGAACGCTGCAGCATCTGGACCCAGCCCGAGTCGCGGGGTGGTTTTGATAACTACGGGGCTTCTGGTTCAGCTTGAGGAGCCTGAAATCATAAGCGTGTTGGGTCACGAGTTCGGCCACCTTAAAGGACGAGACCCGCTGCTTCTTTACGGGTTAACCTCCGCCGAGTTTCTCTTTCGATTCTACGTGCTGTTCACGTTTTTCCCGTTAATTTTCACTTCGTTCCTGTTCTTCGCCTACTTCTGGGCGGTCATGGTTGTGATATTTTTTATCGCTAAATTCTTCGAAGCACGAGCTGACCTCATGTCAGCCATTAAGATGGGGCAGCCGGAAGTCTTGGCGGGCGCGCTTGAAAAAATCGGTTTCCAACGACTTCTGTACGAAAGGACGCCTTCCTTCAGGCTTCAAGAATGGGTGGGTTTAGACCCTCATCCGCCAATATACTTCAGAGTAAACCGCCTAAAGAAGCTTGAGTCTCCCGCGGAGATAAAGCATCCACTAATCCAATCAATCAAGGATGTTTTTTCAGGATTCAGAGACAGCTTTTAAGCGACCACCATGCCGATTTTATTTTCAATCTCATAGGAGACTGCAATTCAGGATGAGCTTGTCCAATTTTCTTAAATAATTCTCCTGTTCCTTTAATGTAAAGGTGACAGCCAGTTTCCTCCAAAACCAAAAGCTCAAAACGGTACACAATAATAGCTGTAGCCCTGATTGTCATCGACATCATTGTGATCGGTTATTCTATAAACCTTTTTTTGACAAGCCCAAACCAAACAAACGAACCGACCGCTCTACGCGTTTCACAGTGGTCAGGATACATGGTAACCCCCGACGCCCAAAACCAGTCGCCCCTAGTAACAGGCGTAAGCGCCTCATGGATGGTGCCACAGGTCAAGCCTTCGGAAAATAACACGTTTTCAGGCGTATGGGTGGGAATAGGTGGATACGGATAAGACACTTTGATTCAAACAGGCACCGAGCAGGAGTACATGAACGGCAGGGTTTCCTATTACGCTTGGTATGAACTGCTGCCTGCCCACTTGGTCCGCATACCAAACCTTCACGTTCGATCAGGCGACTTGATTACGGCGTCTGTAAGTCTCGTAAGCGAAAACGCTATCACTTGGGCAATCGAGATTAATGATGTCACTAGAGGTGAACAGTTCCGAAAAGGTGTTGTCTACAATTCTTCTATGCGGTCGGCGGAATGGATTGTGGAGAGGCCACTTGTTAACGGCGCTATCAGCACTTTAGCGAACTTCGGAAACGTAACGTTCACCGAGTGCAAAGCAACCATAAACGGCGGCACCGGAACAATCGGCAACTTCTCTTACACTCAACTCATAATGCACGAAGACGGAGACACCCTGTTAGTCTCGGTTTCACCCCTTGACGGCGAGGGCGCAGGTTTCACCGTAACCTACTTAGAACCGTCAAGCGTAACCACGCTGGCTGACTACGTAACTTTTCAGGATGGTGATGTTTTTCTGGCACACGCAAACCCAGACAAGAAAAGAGTGTCCAACCTGAGGCAACACCTGTAAGCCCACAAGTTTTGCATTCAGCATAAGTTAGTACGGGGCAACAGAAAAATCGAGCTTCGAATAAGATTTCTTTCGAATACGTTTCGAACATACCCTGTTTGTCTTGTGAAGCCGAGGGAACACCAAAGCCTTTGCAAGCGGAAAGTAGGGAAAGCTCCGAAAATCGGCGTGGCGACACAAAAAAGAAATAAAGCTTATGAGCAGAGTTAAGCCATCGGGCGTTAAGGGAGGAAAACTCCAGCTTTGAAGCTGATATACATTGCAATTGACGGTATGGGCGATTTGCCAATTGCCGAGCTGGGAAACAGAACCCCGTTGGAAGCGGCGAAAACTCCTAACATGGACTTTCTCGCCAAGAACGGCAAGACTGGATTAATGTACACAGTTAGAAGAGGCGTTGCCCCTGAAAGTGACGTGGCGGTCATTTCGCTTTTGGGTTACGACCCGTTCGAGTACAGCACGGGACGCGGCATAATTGAAGCCGTCGGCGCAGGCATCGACGTGAAGGACGGGGACCTAGCACTGCGCTGCAACTTTGCAACTCTGGGGGAAGGCAAGACGATAATTGATCGCAGAGTGAAAAGAACTCTCACCACCGAAGAGGCAACAGAGCTAAGCGAGGACGCCAACCATGAGATAACGTTGGAGTCGTGCCCGTCAACTTTTGAGTTCAAGAACACTCTGGGGCACCGCGCCGTTCTTGTTTTGAAGAGCAAACAAAAAGGAAAATGCCTCTCCAGCAAGATAACCAACAGCGACCCCGCTTACACCAGCGTGAACGGCATCGGCGTAGCCACCCCCGATGTGGAGATGATTCTCAAAAAAAGCCAGCCGCTGGATGACACCGAAGAAGCGCGAAACTCCGCGAACCTCGTAAACGAATTCATCGAGAAAGCGCATAGGCTCTGGGAAAATCACGCTGTGAACAAGAAACGCGCGGCGGAAGGCAAGCTGAAAGCGAACTGCGTTCTCACGCGAGATGCAGGAAGTCAGCTGCCGAAATTCTTCAACATCAACGAGCGGTACAACGTGAACTTCGCAGCCCTTGCGGATATGCACGCAGAAAGAGGAATAGCGCATTTGGCTGGAATGCAGGCAACTCTTCTGCCGCCGCCCTCAGGCGACCTTAAAAAAGACTGCAAAGTCAGAGTTAAAAAACTGCTCGAAGTGCTGCCCAGTCACGACTGCTTTTACATTCACCTCAAAGGTCCCGACGAGCCAGGTCACGACGGCAACTGTTACAGGAAAACCGAGATAATCTCCGCCATCGACAAGTACTTCTTCGGAAGGCTACTGAAGGAAATCTCGTTGAAAGAACACATTTTCTGCGTAACTTGCGATCACGCAACACCCTGCGCTTTGAAGGTGCACAGTGATACGCCAGTGCCCGTGCTCATTTCAGGCGGAAAAGTAACTGACGAAAGTGTTGGCAAATTCTCAGAAAGAAACTGCGAAAACGGCAGCCTAGGCGTCTTAGAACGCGGCTGCGAGTTAATGCCGAAGCTCATGGGGCTGCTTAAAAATAGCTTTTGGTGAGCCCCTGCCTTCGGAGCTTTTTCTTAGGCTTTTCCTGAGCTTCCGAACAGCCGCATTTTGCCTTTTGCCACTTCTTTCATGGCGTCTCGCGCGGGACCCAAAATCTTTCGCTGGTCAAAATTCGTAGGCGAATTGGTTAAAACCTCGCGCACCGTCGCCGTGAACGCCAGGCGCAAGTCCGTGTCAATGATGATTTTCGCGATGCCAAGCGCTATGGCTTTTCTGTATTAATCTTCAGGTATGCCCTTTGCGCCGGCTAGCTCAGCACCGTACTTCTTGGCTTTCTCCACCAGGTCTTGTGGCACGCTTGAAGCGCTATGCAGAACTAGCGGGATGCTTATTTTCTCGCTGATCATCTTGAGCCTTTCCAAATCAAGTTTGGCTTCGCTCTTGAACTTGTAGGCGCCATGGGACGTGCCAATTGCCACTACCAAAGTGTCAACTCCCGTTTTCTCCACGAACTCTACTGCCGTTTCCGGATCAGTTAGAATTGCGTCTTTCTCCGCCACGCTTCGCTCCTCCACGCCCGCAAGCTTGCCCAGTTCTGCTTCAACTGACACGCCTTTGGGATGCGCCGTGTCCACCACGCGGTTTGATAAAGCCACGTTTTCAGCGAACTCCAAGAAAGAACCGCCAATCATCACCGAGCTGAACCCTGCTTCGACGCATTTCGACGCTGTTTCAAAGCTGTCTCCGTGGTCAAGGTGAATAGCCATCGGAACAGGCTGAAGCGCCGTCGCCGTCTTCGGCAAACCGGTTATGTATTGGAGTCCAGCGTACTTGATTACGCTTGGAGTTATCTGTATTATCACGGGTGATTTCTCTTTCGCCGCAGCCTCAGCCACCGCGGTTAGACTTTCGAGGTTTTGAACGTTCAAGGCGGGAATGGCGTAGCCGTTTTTTCTGGCTGGAACATTAAATCCTTGTTTGTTACAAGCATCACAATCTCTCCTTGATAGGTTACGCAACACTGCGCATCATTTTATATTTATAGCTAATTTGCGCACACCAGCGCACTACGGCTTTTTGCTTAATCCTATGAAAACTGCCACGCCGACTACGCTGACAACCGCGATTAAAATGACCATAAAGAGCATCTGCGGCATTCCAAAAATGTAATGGTCAACCTCATAATTCAACGTTACAAGCTTGTTTTCCGTCTGATCGCTATTCGTAAAATTCAGCACATACTCCCCTTCAGCTTCACAGACAAAGCTGGTGCTGAAGTCGCTTACTTCTCCAAAATCCTTACGTGTAACGTTTGGAAAGGTTAGGGAGAAATGTACAAGGCTGCTGGTGGCTCCGATAACTTTGAATTGTATCAGAACGCGGTCTTCGACGATGAGGTTCACTGGCTGAAGTATCTCTTCGCCTGGTTTCACGGTAAGGCTGGCAGTTGTGGCTTCCCCAAGCTCTACAAGAACGGCAGTCAACGCTAAAATAATAAGACATAAGCAAGACGTTTTTCTAGGATTTGCCATAGCAAGTCTACTTCTTGCGTTTTAACCCATAATTTTTATGAAGCCGTTATTCAGAGACTGAATATTAATCGAAACTCAAGCTTTATCTATGACGCCAAAAGCAGCGTAAAATTTACAAGTATGCCCCGCGCACTTAGGCTATATGGGTCCAGCCGTGACATGTTACTTTAGACATGTTGGGCAAGTTTTTGAGAAAGCAGGCATAGAGGTTACTTCGCAAAACAGGCAGGAAATTGATAGGATAATCCATGAAATTGTAGGCGTGAATTACAAGAATTGCCCTGCTGCTTGGAGACAGGTGAAAACTCGCGTTTTGAATGACGAGGCGGGTTTCGTTTCGCTGCTGAAGGAAGCGTGGGAGAACCGTGAGAAAAAGGGTTGAGTTAAGAGCTGAGTATGGCGTTTAGTTGAGAGAATAATTCGAGGAAACAGTGACCTTTTTGGGTTGTGGCATATTGGTTTTTGTCTTTCGTGAGCAACCCCTGAGACGTTAGAGACCTTAGAAGTCGTTTCAACTGGGAATAGTTCAAATTGTTGCTGTACATTATCTTCGTGTTGGTTTTTTGTTGGTTACAGTAGCAAAGAATTTCCGCTATGATCTCTAGCCGCCCTCTTTTTGAGTGGCTAGTTAGGTTCCAACCGTTTTTTCGTCTTAGCTTTATGAGTTTGATTTCGCCTGCGTACTCTATCGGCGCCATTTGAAGTTGTTTGCTAAGTTTGGTTGCGCTTATAATACCACTTGCCATG
>CAZZLA010000059.1:0-450 GCA_964655035.1 uncultured Candidatus Bathyarchaeia archaeon
TATTAAAAAAAAAGGAATAGTTAATAAACATGTTTCACCACAACACTGCACATGATAACGTGGCTGCTAGGCTTAACAAGCGTAATAATCATCAGCGCAATCTCACTGGTGGGCGTGTTGGTTCTGTGGCTGAAAGACCAACAGCTCAAAAAGATACTCCTATACCTCGTCAGCTTTTCCGTCGGCGGGTTATTCGGAGACGCGTTTATCCATCTTATCCCCGAAGCAGTAGAAGAAAGCGGCTTCGGAACCTCCGTATCGCTACTCATCCTTTTAGGCATCCTTTCTTCTTTCGCTGTAGAGAAACTCCTGCAGTGGAGACACTGCCACATACCCACCTCCACTGATCACCCGCATTCTTTCGCGTACATGAACCTTTTCGGAGACGCAGTGCACAACCTAATAGATGGGCTAATAGTTGGCGGTAGCTACTTGGCGAGCATTCCCATA
>CAZZLA010000059.1:473-7462 GCA_964655035.1 uncultured Candidatus Bathyarchaeia archaeon
GAGACGAGCGGTTTGGTTTAATTTTCTCACGGCGCTAACAGCGATACTTGGCGCTGTCATCGCTTTATTTGTGGGCGCTACCTTGGAAGGCTTCATTCCGCTGTTGATACCTTTCGCAGCTGGTAACTTCATTTACATTGCGGGTTCAGACTTGATTCCTGAACTTCGCAAGGACGAACCTGACCCTAAAAAAGCAGTGTTGCAGGTAACATCCATCCTCCTCGGAGTTGCACCCATGATGTTGCTTCTGCTACTGGAGTAAGCCGCATGTTATTTATCATGAAGCGTTAATTTTCAAGCTTATCTTCGTTAAAGGCTAAAGGGGCGGTCATCAAGTAAAACATTGGACGCGTTATACCTAACTGCTTACTTATTTCCGATAAAGATTCCAGCTTCATACAAAATAAAAGTTTTCTCTGCATATCCATTACGCATGTCAGGTGCAGCAGCAGTTTTCACCATAGCTTTCCTGATTCCCTTGGGTGTCACTTTAGGGTTCCCCGCCCTGCCCCCAGGAAAAATATTTTACAGTTTTTTGGGAGCTCCCGAAATAACCCTAACTGTCGGGGGGATATCTGGCAGCACCATCATAAATGGAATAATAAACGGGCTATTTTGGGGAGCCATAATCGCAGGGATATACATTTTGAGCCGCCGAGCTTCAGAACCTGAAACTCTTCCGCCAATGCCCGCTCCGCCTTGCATACCTTCGCCTGTACCTGCACCTATGCCGCGGGAATCGACCGGGACCATTAGAAGGCAACGTCCAAAGGTTAGAGAAAGAAAAACGTTTGTTCCTATTGATCAGGGCATCGAAACCATTGAGGGAATAGGACATACATACGGGACTAGGTTTAGGAACGTAGGCGTCAAAACTGTGAAGGACCTATTGAGAACTGGAGCTTCAAGAAGTGGCCGCCGCTATTTAGCCAATAAGATTGATGTGGCTCCGGCGACGTTGCTCAAGTGGGTTTATCGAGCAGATTTCCTCCGCATAAAAGGGATTGGGAAGCAGTATTCCAGTCTTTTGGAGTCGGCTGGAGTGAATACGGTGGCTGACCTTGCAATTAGAAACCCTGAGCGTCTCTGCGAGAGGTTGCGGATGATAAACAGAAGAAAGAACTTGGTCAGGCGGACGCCTCCGTCTAAGATGATTGCGGAATGGGTGAAAAGCGCGAAATACCTTAAGCGCATAGTTGTGTAATGGGCTTTGTTGCTGTGCGTTGAGTTGATGGTTGGGGCGTTTTGGAGAAACAGGTCTACCAAACCTGCAGCGGCGTCGCGTTTAGGAGTATTTACCCAATATTATGTATCCGGCGATAATGCACAGCAGAAAGAACGTGACAACTATTAACAGGAAAGGTATTTGCGATATTCCAAAAATGAAGTGTTCTATCTCGTAGTTTAAAGTTACAAGTTGATTTTCGGATGAGTTGCTGTTGTCAAAATGCAGTTCACAGGCGCCTTCGACCTCTGGGTTGAAGCTGATTGTAGCTTGTGTAGTTTCTCCGTAGTCTCTTTTTGTTGAGTTAGGGAAAACCATCCAGAAGTGGAAAGCGCCAGAAGTGTGGGTCACAACTGTGAAGGTTATTCGGATTTTGTCTTTGGATCCGAGGTCTATGGTTCGGACAGACTCCTTGCCTGCTTGTATGTTGAGGCTTTCGGTTGTTGCTTGGGCGCTTCCAGCTAAGGTGATCGTTAACGTAAGGATGATGAGTAGGGTTATGGTTTTGGTTAAGGGTTTTGTGAGTGTTTTTGTCAATTTGTTGTCCTGTGTAAGCATTATTGGCATCAAATAATTAAATATTGCGAATTACGATTCAAGAAACAATTAAACGCAACGAAACCTCCCCAAAGCGAAAAACAAGGAAAAAGCGCCGGGAGTGGGATTCGAACCCACGCGGCCCCAAGAGGCCACAAGCTGCTTGGTCCCCCAAAGGGGATCTCCAGGCTTGCTCCCTACCTGGCTAGGAGACCCCGGCACGGGGAACTATCCTCTGATTTTTCACTTCTGGCTGTCAGAGATGATTTTCACTCTTTCTCTGACTTAAGCACAATTTAAAGCTTTACGGGATTCTGGGTTTTCCCCTACCTTTTCCTGACGCGCAATAATGTTTAGAATGTTTATGAAGGACATTATTTTCTTATCTATAAAATGATCGAAGAAGGTTAGTTAGGATGCAGAAGCTTGAGCTCCAAGAAGTCAGCGCGGGATATGGAGTAGAAGAGGTCATCCATAGAATCAACCTTACGATTACTGAACCATCGATTTACGTTGTCCTTGGGCCAAACGGAGCTGGAAAAACCACTCTCTTCAGAACAATATGTGGTATTCTAAAACCTTTTTCAGGTCAAACAAAGTTTGATGATGGTGATCTTTTCAATTCGAAAGATGCACGTAGAAGGATAGCCTACCTTTCTCATTTGAATGCGCTCCCAGAGGAGATGACTGTTTTCAATGCCTTGAAGTATTATGCTGATATTGAAGGTGGAGATGTTGAACATGTCCTTGATCTTCTAAGTTTGAGCGAACTTAGGGATAGAAAATTTTTATCTCTTTCCCAGGGACAAAAGAAGAGAGTCTCAGTGGGCAAGATTTTCCTCAGAGAAAGGGATTTATACCTTCTTGATGAACCGACTTCTAATGTTGATCCAAAGATTTCCAAGGAAATCAGAGACATGCTGATCAAGTTGAGTAAGGACAAGTTCGTCCTCTACTCCTCGCACAATCTCTACGAAGCAAGGGAAATTGGGACATATCTGATACTGATTAAGAATGGGGAACTCAAGTTCTTTGATAAGATGGAGAATTTAAAAACGAGACAATATCGTATAGGCATCAAGACTCTGAATGATGTATCAAAATTATTGCCAGAATCCAAGTTTGAAAATGGATACTATGTGGTGACGGTTGACAGCCCGCGAGAGGTTGCAAAGATTGTCAACAATCTGGTGCAAGCTGGTGCTGAACTCGTGGAGCTCCGCGAGCTGGACAATCCATTGCAAGAATTTTTTGAGGAAGAATGAAAATGAGCTTCTGGCAAGCCACCATGAGAAGGAGTGTTAGACTTAGCAGAACTTACTTTATTCTAGGGGTAGCAATGTCTATCTATGGAACAATTTTGTCGAACATGTTATCATTCATCCCAGCCAATTCTGGTAATTCTGCCAGCACACCGATTGATTTGATGAACAGCTTTCCTGTCCTATCCGTAGCTATTCTTTCGCTCTCAGCCCTCCTTTTTTCGCTACCTGTGGTGATGCTATTTGTATACGACAAGAATAACGGGGTTCTTGAGTATCTTCTCTCAACTGGTCTTGACCAGCTTGACATTTTCAAGGGTTATGTGAAGGCCTCATTGTCACTTGCAACTTATCTCCTAATATTTTCAACCATATTCAACACCGTTGTAGGCATCTATCTGGGAACCAGTTTGGGCTTGTTGGCAAGCGTGGCTGTTCTCACGTTTGCTATTGGCATTTCAGAGGTCTTCCTTGTCACCATTTCCATGATGGCTTTTAGTTCCCTTCAGAAAACGCCTATGGGCGCTAATCAGCCTCTCGGAGTTATAATCGGGATTATTCCAATGTTTCCCGCGTTAATACTTCCCCTTGTATTTCCTTCAAATGCTATACTTGTTGACATCTTGATTGCTGTTGCAACCTTGCTTGTTTCATTAGTATTACTCCTTTCTATTGAGCGACTTATCCTGAGGGAGAAGCTACTGCCCTAAAGAAGCATTTCCATCAATTCGTCTGTTTGGCACTTCTCAGACGAACAAATTGTAGGGTAGATCCGCATTTCAGCGTGCGCTAAAATAATCTTAGCTGCCTTGCAATCCGAAAAACAAAAGAAGGATTCTAATAATCAGTAGGTGTGTGGGATTGAATTTTAATGCAAAAAATTTAAAATCTAAAGAGAAAAACTAGTACTGCTCTTGGTGATAAATTTTGGAAACCTTGATATTAACTGATGGTGAAGTGAAGAAACTTCTTTCTTTGTCCGAAGTAATTGAAGCTGTTGAATCAGCTTTTAACCAGAAGGGTCTCGGACGCGTTCAGATGCCAGCCAAGATTTACCTATACTACAAGAAGTATAATGGAGATTTAAGAGCCATGCCGACTTTTCTTGAAGACCTCGACATATCGGCGGTTAAAATAGTCAATGTACATCCTGACAATCCGACTAAAAATGGTCTTCCAACAGTCATGGCTGTAATAACCCTCATAGACCCCTCAACTGGAGCGCCTATTGCCATAATGGGTGGAACAACAATAACCGATATGAGAACAGGCGCAGCGGGCGGTATAGCTGCGAAATATCTCGCAAGAAGGGACTCAAAAGTTGTGGGGTTTGTCGGTGCTGGAGCCCAAGCTAGGACTCAACTGATTGCGCTTCTGAAAGTGTATAATCTCGAAGAAGTCAGGGTATGGAGCAGGACTGAAGAGACCAAAAAAAAGTTTGTAACTGAAATTCAACAAGCTTATGGAAACGTTATCCACGTTTTTCCTGCGGCAAGTATACAAAAAGCGGTGGAAGGAGCGGATATAGTGGTGACTACAACTCCGTCTAGGAAACCTTTGGTCACGAATGACCTGGTATCGGCTGGAATGCACATTAACTGCATAGGAGCCGACGCGGTGGGAAAGGAGGAGCTTAATCCGAAAATTCTGAAGAGAGCGAAAATAGTTGTTGATGATTGGGCACAAGCTTCTCACAGTGGAGAAATAAACGTCCCGCTAAGCCGTGGAATAATAACAAAGGACAATATATGGGCGGAGATAGGCGAGATTGTGGCTGGCTTGAAACCAGGCAGACAAAGACAAGGTGAAATCACGGTTTTCACATCCACTGGGTTGGCGGTTCAGGATGCAGTCACGGCTAAAATCGCTTACTCCAAAGCGATAGCTGCCAAAGTTGGGAGGTTCATAAAACTCATATAATTGTCAGATGCCAAAGCACGCACTTAGGTTCATGTGTGTGTGCATAAAATTTAGTCCAACCAACGTTCTCTCGTCCAGATGCTTTGAGGCGTTGAAGAATATATCTATCTAAGCCTGTCTGGACTGTTGTCTTTCAGATCTGGCGAGCTTTTTCTTCTTGCGAGCCTCTTCTCTTTCTTTCTTTTTCCGAGGCTGAGGTTTTGTCCGATCTCGCTCTCCTGTTTCTCCTTTATTCCGCATGTCACGGTCTCCTTCTTACGAAAGATAAGGCTTCATCCTCTTTCGTGAAGCCTTTCTTTTACATGTACAACTAACTAGCAAGGGGGTTTTTTATGACTTGTGGCATTTCCCACATATCATGCAGCTTTCATTAATTTAAAACGCACGACTCATAAGAGACTTCTAAAAGTAGCGTATACTCGGTTCCGACTATACTATATACGTACCCTATATTGATTTGATTTCTAGAATACTACCCTTTTTCTATGACCTGAAGAAACCATATGTGTTCTGAATCCTGTATACTACCCTGAGTAAGTGCCTTCTGAAGAGCACGTGCCTTCTGAGAATCAGGTTGGTTGGATTAAAATATAGATTGCTGAAATCTTAGGTCGTTCAAGCCGTACTCCTCTGACACAAATACGGAAGCATAATTGGGCTGTGGAAAGGAGCGGTTTCTGCCCTGCGTGCAGGCGGTTCAGAAGTGAATATGAAAGTCAGATTGCACTGAAATAGCACTATGACCGAAGAATAAGGGTTGAGGCTCGCCAACGTTTAACAAATTCTAACACTATCGCGCTACGCTGTAGATGCTTTCATATATCGCACACGTTCAACTTGCCCATTAGCCGAATCCAAGAGCGTGAAGAGACTGAGCCACACCAAAGCAGACGAAGAACGCAACTACGAGCGGAATCAAGTTTGACAATACAGTCCACTTAACACTTCTTGTTTCCTTCCAAATGGTATGAGTGGTGGTCGCACATGGATAGTGAAGAACCGAAAACAGAGTCAGACAGATGGCTGTGACCGCTGTAAACCCTTGAGCAGCGAACAAAGCATGTAACTCAGCCGTGCTTCCGAGCTCAGTCATAATACCTGCGCCCATATAGCCCATAATTATTGTGGGAATAACAATCTCGTTGGCTGGGATAGCGACAATGTAGGCTAACAGAATAATGCCGTCGAGACCGATTAACAGCCCAACAGGCGAGAAAATACCAGCAGCCTGGGTCATCAAGCTCTCGCCGCCAACATTAACATTCCCCAAGACCCATATGAGCACTCCCGCAGGTGCAGCCCAAACTATGGCACGGTAAAGAAGCTTAAGGGTTCTATCAATCACTGAAGTGTAGAGAACACGGGAGAACTGCGGGCGACGATACGAAGGCATTTCTAGGACAAAAAAAGAACTTTCACCTTTAAGGAGGGTACGTGAAAGCAGGGCAGATATAACGAAAGTCATCGCGATACCCACTAATGTGACAGCAACTAGGATGAATGATGCTGCTATAGATGAGACAGATGACGGAAAAAATGTTGCTAAAAAAACAGTTGCCATCACGATGAGAGTAGGCCAACGACCGTTACATGGTACAAAGTTGTTGGTTAGTATAGCGATAAGTCTCTCACGAGGGGAATTTATGCTTCTGCAGGATATGACCCCGGCTGCGTTGCAACCAAAGCCCATACACATCGTTATGGTCTGTCTTCCATCAGCTCCAGCCCATTTAAAGAAACGGTCCATGTTAAACGCAATCCTCGGTAGATAACCCAGATCCTCGAGGACCGTGAAGAGAGGAAAAAAAATAGCCATGGGCGGCAACATAACCGACACAACCCACGCTAGACTCCTGTAAGCTCCGTGAACAAGTACACCTTCAAGCCATAGCGGCGCCCCGAACCACCTGAACAGCAAAGAAAACTGTTCTTCAACCCAAAACAAACCCTTTGCCAATAATTGTGACGGAACATTTGCGCCTTCTATTGTGATCCAGAAGACCACTGCCAAAAGAGCTATCATTATCGGAAAACCCCAAAGGCGC
>CAZZLA010000060.1:0-7406 GCA_964655035.1 uncultured Candidatus Bathyarchaeia archaeon
CTTCACCATTGCTCAGCTTTGCTAATTCAATAGTAGGTACACCAGAACCACAGCCGATGTCCAATATTCGAGGTCTCTCTAAGCGAGGTAGCCTCAGGAAGGCTTTTCGCGTATACTTGAGGAAAACCGCTCTTAATTGTTCTATTTCTTCAAGTACAACCATAGATATCAAATTCTCAATCTGTTCCATAGAGCGCATAAGTTTTTCTCAATTAAGTTCAAGTTGGCACCACCACTTTTTCAACAGAGCACTCAAAAGAACCATGTAACCTTGTCAAGTTGCTTGAACAGGGTTAAATTTTAATCCCTAAACCCAAACCCCAAACATTTACACTTTTACGTTCTCTCTTCCATTTTCACTTACTTTTACTCATACACACAACCTCACACACTACGCAACCACGAGTTTATTTACTAAACGAAAAAATTAAATGAAGTTTAATGCCAAACATAACTATTCAAGTATATTATAAGGGAGAGCGCAAGCAATCCAAACTTTTGCTGTACTAGCGGAGAACGTAACGAAAGAATATGGAAAAAAGGAAGTGCTTAAAAAAGCAAATTTAAGAATAAGCAAAGGAGAATTCTATGCTCTTATGGGTCCAAATGGATCAGGCAAAACCACGTTAGCCTCAATCTTAGCTTCGGTAAAGTCCCCCACTAGTGGAAGAATTGAAATTTTTGGAAAAAAGCCTGAAGCCGCAAAGAAAATCACAGGTTATGTTCCTCAGGAGAATTTTTCATCACCCCTTCTCACTGGAAAAGAGAATTTAATGTATTTTGCTGAACTGCTGGGTTATTCTAAAAGGCAAGCAGCCGAGATAGTTGAGGGACTACTGAAGAAAGTTGGGTTGTGGGAGGATGCTAACAAGCGGGTTTCTCAGTATTCAGGTGGTATGAGAAAAAGACTGGAAGTAGCAACTATTCTTTTTCCAGGTTTGAAACTTCTTATTTTGGATGAACCGACCACAGGATTAGATCCATCAGCAAGAAGGAAGTTTCTAGGATTACTTCAAGAACTAAGAAATGAGGAGACAACTATTCTTCTAATAACGCATATTGGTGCAGACGCCGATTTGGCTTCGAGAGTGGGCTTGATAGAGAGAGGAGTAATCATCGCTGAAGATGATCCAGAAAAACTGAAAAGGAACAGCGGTCTTGAGAACGTTGTGAACATTGAAACTTCAATAAAAAGCGATAAAGTCGCTGGTCTACTAAGCAAGTTTAGTGAAAAAATGAAAGTCTTGGAAACCGAAACGGGATACAGAGTATTCACAGACGACGTCGAAAAAACATCCCCAAAGATAGTTAGATCCCTTAATGAAATTGGTTGCAAAGTAATCAGGATAGAAACTGCGAAACCTTCTCTGGAAGACGTATTCTTCAAATTGACAGAAAGAAAGGTTAGCGAGGTGGATTAATTGGGTCAAATTACCGCGACTTGGAACAAGACAATAAAAGAGTTCCTGAGGCAGAAAACTGTGCTTTTCTGGACGATTGGTTGGCCAATTATTTGGGTGCTTATTGGCAGCTTCTCATTTACTGGAGATGCTCCTGCTGAAACAGTTGCCTACACTAGGGGTGCTATTTCCATATCAATGATGGTTTTTGGTTTGATGACCGCTGGAATGGCAAACCTTCCCGGTAACATTGCCCAAGACAGGGAGAGAGGCTTGCTTACAAAGGTTATGTCGATGCCTGTAAGCCCTTGGAGAGATTTTACAGGGAGGATTCTAGCTTTATTGGCTTTTTCTGTTTTGTCTGCGGTCCTTGTAATTGCAGTTGGATTTGTTTGTGGAGCGAGATTTTTCTTCACAGGGATCGACTTTATGGAGTCTCTTGCTTTTATTCTATTAATCTTCTTAGCCTCAACTGGAATAGGAATGCTTATCGGAACATTTGTAAAAAATGTGCACGGAGCTATAATGAGTGGAGTGGGTCTTACGGTAGTATCTGCAGCTTTGTCAGGTGTGATGACTCCTTATGCATATTTGCCATCGGTTCTTCAGAATTTCGCTAGGATTTACCCAATTGCATCAGCTAATTCGGCAATTACTTATCTTTTGGTTGGAAAAGATTATGCGGGTTATAATCCTCTTAGCGTGAGTCAAACTGTTCCTACTGCATTTCTTGCGTTATTGCTGTTCATTATCGGGTTGATTGCCTACTCAAGATTTTGTTGGAAAAAAGAGTGATTGATGGCGTTTTGTTTGTGTTTTGTTGAGTAGTCTTATTCAGTTTGGTAGTGATTCAACACGGTCAGAGCTTACGCTAATGGCGATTTCTCCCGCACACCCTTCCTCTCTTTTTGTCTAAATCTGCATTGATTTCCAGCGTTGGAGAGGATATCTCTAACAACGTGCATCTTTAGAATAGACGCAATCTCGGGCTATTGCGTAAGGCACGGCTAAAAATAGCTTACTCTATACTTTACGCGACAATGTTTGACCCATACAGGATTTGAGAACCCGGAAACCGATGTGCCAAAGCCCAGCTTTCCAATTGCCGAATCAGGCGTGGCGGTAGCGTGCGCGTCAAAGAACTTGCGCGTATCTATAAGCATAAGTAACAAACAGAACTATATTCTTGATCTCTGCATTGGAAGCGTGTTGTGAACATTGAAAGAGACTGCAATAATCATTGAGAACATAACCAAGAAATTTGAAGACGTCACTGCCGTTGATGGACTCAGCCTTGTCGTAGATAAGGGAGAACTCTTCGGGTTGCTTGGACCGAATGGCGCTGGAAAAACAACGACGATAAACATACTTTGCGGTTTGCTTAAACCAACAACTGGTTCAGTTAAGGTAGGTGGCTATGATGCTCTAAAAGAGCCAAGCAAAATCAAGGAATTGATAGGAGTTTCCCCACAAGAAACAGCTGTTTACCCTCACTTAACAGGCAAAGAAAACATAGAGTTATTCGCCAATCTCCATGCTATGCCCAAAGAGAAACTAAAGAGAAATGTTGATGACCTTTTGCAAAAGCTAAGTCTTCGAGACCACGCCAAGAGACGCGCGGGAAAGTATAGCGGGGGAATGATGCGCCGAATAAACCTCGCCATGGCGTTGGTGCATGATCCAGAGATCGCCTTTCTCGACGAACCTACGGTCGGCATGGATCCTCAGTCTCGTCGAGCCGTCTGGGACTTCATCAGAGAACTCAGAAAACAAAACAAGACTGTTCTACTGACAACCCACTACATGGAAGAAGCTGAAGAACTCTGTGACAGAGTTGGAATAATCGACAATGGCAAGCTTATCTCACTTGGTACTCCGCAGCAGCTAAAAAGACAGTTTAAGGTTAAAAACCTGGAGGAAGTCTTCTTACAGCTCACGGGCAGGCGAATAAGGGAGGAGGTATAGTTGAAACTTCAACGGGTTGCAGCCCTTGCCAAGAAAAATCTCTTGTTACTAATCAGAGACCCTGGAGCACTCTTCATGCTCATTCTGTTTCCAGTAATTGCCACCATGGCTTTTGGTCTTGCGTTCGGAACCACAGACGGTGGCCAGTCAACGTATGAGATTGGTGTAGTGAACACGGATTCGTCAGGATTAGGCTGGTCACGGCATCTCAGTGGGAATCTCTCCGAAACTATGATTCTAAATGTCCAGAATTACTCGGATAGTAGTGACGCACAGAGCGATTTGTCTCAAGGTAGAATCCAGGCGGTTCTTATTATTCCTGAAGATTTTGGATCAAGTTGCGATTCGTATTGGACGTCGCCAACGGATCCCAACCTTTGGATAAACACGACGGTTACATTGTATTTGGACAGCGGATCCCTGTTCGCAACTCAGGCGATTCCAACCATCGTCCAGCAAACGCTCTCAACATCGATCTATGGAATCCAACAAACCAAAATCTCGGGGCCAGTCAACATCGGCAGTCCTTCTTTAGTTGAAGTTAGCACGCTGACTACATTTGATTACTTTGCGCCTGGCTTTTTCGCGTTTTTCGCCATATTTTTGATAATGACAGTTTCTCAGTCATTTACTTTTGAACGAGAGAAAGGCCTACTCAGGAGGATACGAACGACACCGACTTCCTCAAGCGAGTTCATAGCAAGCCATACCTTTTCGAATATGATCACTGCCATGATTCAGGTTGCTATAGTCTTCGTGGTTGCCGTTCTTGTGGGTTATCGGCCATTGGGCGACGCAACCAGCTTTGTTTCGGCCTTCCTGATTTTGGCCATCTTTTCACTTTGCTGCGTTGGTTTTGGCTTGATTGCTGCGACTTTGGCAAAGTCTTCCGGGGCTGCCACTGGGATTGCGTTTGTTTTCATAATGCCACAGATGCTTTTGGGCACGTTCGTTTCGGTTGGTTTGTCGGCAATTGCGAAAGAAGCTGGAAGATTCGTGCCCGGCTACTATGTGACGGATGCGTTGACGTCGCTTTTTTTGAGAGGTGCGCCTTTAACGAGTCCTTCAATATTGCTTGACGTTTTGGTGGTTACGCTATACAGTGTAGTTGTATTGATATTTGGAATTATATTGTACGGGAAGTATGGAAAAACCTGAGGACTTTTTCTACCCTTGTCCATAAGCTTAGTATGACATTAAAAAGCGCACTTCTTTGTATTTTGTTTAGTAGTCTTATTCAGTTTGGCAGTGGTTCAACACGGTCAAATAGAGGCGGTAATGGCGTTTTCTCCCTCAATTCTTCCTCCTTTTTCTTTTAAACACATTAGCTTAATTGTTAAAATGAGGCTTCTGGGCTTGAAAGCAGGGGCACTGGGATTTGAATCCAAACCCAAGTGGAGATACCACGCGTGCGCTTTAGATGCTAGAAAAAGAAGGGAATTAGGAGGCTATTTTGCGTAGGCCTCGACGAGGTCACGTGCAGTAATAATTCCTAACAACTTGCCTTCTATGGCGATAGGCAATCTTCTAATTTTTTTTAGGGCCATTATGGCAGCGGCTCTGTGAACGCTTGTCCCAGCGGGGGTAGTGATTAGGGGCGAAGAGGCTTCTTTGCCCACTTTTGCGATTAGGGGCTTGCCTTTAGCCAAGAATATGGTGAGCAAGTCTCGTTCAGTGAAAATTCCAAATGGTTCTCCTTTGCTAGTGACTATGACGCTGCCAATGCGTTTCTCGCCCATTATCTTGGCTATGCTGGCTACGGGCGTTTTCTCATCGGCAGTTACGACCTCTTTAGTCATGAAATCATCGACTTTGACCTCGGTTTCAGGGACCTCGGGCAAACTACTAACAAGGTCTGATGCGGTTATAACTCCCACGAGTTTTCCTCTATCAAACACCGCAAGCCTGCCTTTCTTCTGAATCATCATCTGAGCGGCTTCCTTTATCTTGGCAGTTGGGTCTATTGTAATGAGCGGATACGACATTACTGCCTCAACTTTTTCCTCTATAGGATCTTTTCCCAGAGCGAAAACTTTGCTAAGTAAATCCCTCTCGGTGACTATACCAACCGGCGTTTCATACTTCGTAACGATTAGGCTTCCGATGTGCTTCTCGCCCATGATTCCTGCAGCCTCAGCCATTGACGCCTCAGGGGCGATGGTGACAACATACTGGCTCATGATATGCTTGACTTCTTTGTAACGCGAAAGGTCGCGGAGGTACTGTTTATATGCGCTGTCGAGGACGCTTGGAAACTCTTTTTTCAAGTCTTTTGGTGTCCTCATAAAATTGCCTCATCATAATAATAGTCACAATGCCTAATTAAGGCTTAAGTTTTCATCAGTTAGCTCGCTCGTTCCCGCCAAACAGAGAGTATTACACATTTCTCTACTTTATTTCGGGTCCCGAGTTCCGGTAAAACCCTTTAAATTCTCGTAAAAAATGTTGCAGTGGAGCGGAGGATTTGAACCCTCACAACAGTGGCGATATCAACTGCAACCGAACTTGAGAGTAGTATAATCTGGGTTTTTCTAGTATGTTACGGTCACATCAAGGCAAAAGTGGCGATTTAGCGCGCGCTTGACATCAGGTGTTTTCCAATGACCCAATTCTCCAAAACTGAAGTATGTCTTTGGTTTAGGCTATAGTCCACGCGCGCTAACCAAAAACTTATCTTTATTCGATTCTTCGTAGCTTTTTGGTTCCAATGTAAAGTAGGAAAATTCCTACCAACGAAAAAACCATGGTCAGCAAGAGATGATCATATAAGATAACGGTGAACGGGTCTAGATTTGGAAGCATTTTCTCAAAACTCAGACCAATCCTAGGTAGACCAATCCCAAGTCCTATCGTGGCGAAAAGGACCACCATCAGGTTTATTATGATTCCTATGTTGCGTTCTCTTGATTCTTCAGCGAAGATCGGGTTAATAATAGCTAGACCTAGAACTACAGCCACTAAAGCTAGAGTTCTCAGCGAGCCCCAAGCTATATTGATCAATAAGGGTGCCAACGTGATCTGAGGAGTTAGGATCGTTGAGACAGCAATTACCCCTGCAACGATTGGAACTGCCACCAACCAACCTTGCACCAGCCTAGCCTTCACGAACTTCCCAATTCCAGACGGTGCCTTCTTAAATATGAAGAGAGCATCCTTTCCTCTGCTTACTGTTCCAACCACAAAAGCAGCAAGAAATGGGATGGCTAACTCGCTCAAGAACACTAATTGATCTATAGGCTCTGACGAAGGATCTGAAATGAATATTCTCAGCAAGGCGACCAGCCCCACGGCATAAACGATCCATGACAAGTTTTCAAGCCTTCTACTGTAATCCTTGAAGATAGACGACAAGAGAGCCCCAAAGGAACTGCCGCCTCCCACAAATCTAATTGTCTTGTAGAAGAAACTGTCAGGCTTGGCCTTAGAAGATGTAAATTTGGAGGGTTCAAGGCTGTAGGCACGATTGGCTACTTTCGTACCCATCCATAAGGCAGCTACGAAGAACATGAGGAGCCCTCCGAACCGGGTCAAGGTCTCAAAGCCAACAGCCCCTATATTGCCGGGGTTAGAGGCAAAGCCGATGAAGATTTCGGCGCCCCAAGAACTAGGTAACACACTAAACGCTGCCCTAACTATTTCACTCGTTCCTGGATTGGCCAGAGCTTCAAGCAATCCGCCTCCAATAATCGCGTACATTACTGCAATCATGGGTAGAACGATGACAACTGCAAGAGCTCTTCCAATATCTTTTCCCCGGGCGATTTTTCCAAGCTTTGTTCCCAGGACTGCAGCTATAACAACACCGATCCAAAAGGCAGATAGAAACGTTACGACAAAAACTGCGATGATTATCGCAATCTGAGCTATATCTAACCCCAGAGGAGTCAGAAAAGCTGTGAAAGTGCCAGTGATTACTGCAATTGCGATGGCGTAGAAAGGCATTTTGCCCAAAAATTCGCCTAACAGCACGTCGCTCGGCTTTACGGGAGCTGCCAAGAAAATCTCTAGTTGCCCAGTTTGCAATTCCCTCAATGTGTCGCT
>CAZZLA010000061.1:0-7375 GCA_964655035.1 uncultured Candidatus Bathyarchaeia archaeon
GTACACAGGTCCTTTCGAAGTGACTATCAGTGCAACGGTTATGGCTAAAGCCTTCAAGATTGGAATGACTGAAAGCAATGTTGCTTCACAGAGTTACACTATAGAAACCTCAGAGCCTGAAGATTCGATTCCTCCAGTAGTTACAAACGTCTACCATCATCCATTATACCCAACCTCTTCGGACAACATCTTCTTTGATGCCAAGGTGACAGACAATGTGGCTGTAGCGCGCGCTACGTCATACCACACAAAATGCTTCAAAAAATCCCAGATAAATCCACAATAGCCCAAGCTCAAGTTCAACCTATCTATAGAGGGGGCATAAGTTTTCCAAGCACTAGAGAACAAGCAAATCTAAAAAAGAAAAAAATTAGGGTTTTTGTGGCATTACACATTTCGTGAGGATGCGCTGCCACCTTTCATCGGTGATTCGCTGAACCTCTTCCAGCAACTTCTTGTTCTGCGGCTTAAACACGTGCCTAAACCGCCCTTGCCCCTGCAAATAGTCCGTTACGGGCTTCTTTTTCTGCGGTGCAAGCGCAACAAACTTGCTTGGCGTAGACAGTTGACATTGACCGTTCACGGATTCCCAAAGTGGAAACACGCAAGTCTCAACAGCCAGCTTTGAGTACTCCATGGATTTCGCTGGGTCACTCCGCCAACCACGCGGACAAGGCGCAAACACGTGCAGAAACGCTGGACCTTCCACTTCCAAGCCCTTTCGCACTTTTGTGAGCATATCCTTCCAGTAGTACGGCGAAGCAGTAGTCACGTAAGGCATGTCATGCGCAACCATGATGTTCGCAATGGGCTTCTTGTACTCCAGCTTCCCCGGAATTACGCTGCCTGCTGGCGAAGTGGTTGTAGCTGCGCCGTGCGGAGTTCCGCCGCTTCGCTGAATCCCCGTGTTCATGTACGCCTCATTGTCATACAGCACAAACAGAAAGTCGTGCCCACGCTCCACCGCGCCAGAAAGCGCCTGAATGCCAATATCGTAGGTTCCACCATCACCCGCAAACGCGATAACATCCACATGCTCCTGCCCTATCCTGCCCTTCTTCTTCATAATCTTCAACGCCGCTTCAATGCCCGAAGCGTTAGACGCAGCAGTTTCGAAAGCGGTATGCAGCCAAGGAACACCCCAAGACGTGTAAGGATAAATCGATGAGGCCACTTCCATGCAGCCAGTTGCCTCAGTCACAATCGTTGGTCCACGCGTAGCTTTCATAATCAGCCTCAGCACGGTTGCTGGTCCGCAGCCTGCGCACGCTCTGTGCCCAGAAAGGAACAGGTCTGGTTTTGCAACGATGTCTTTTATGGTGAATTTCCATTCTTGACTAGTCATTTTTTTCCTCCTACTCCCTTAACCCCAAAAATTGTATTGGCGTTTCAACACGCCCAGCCTGCAATATGTCCTGCAGGTTTTCGTAGATGCTTCGCAGCTCCGTTGGACTTGTATCTCTTCCGCCCAACCCGTAGATGCAATTCACGACGTAAGGGCGCTCTTCTGCATCGTAAAGCAAATGACGAACTTCATGGAAAACTGGACCACCATTTCCGCCGAAACTCATGGACTTATCCATTACCACTACAGCTTTCACGTTCGCAAGAGCACTTCGAATCGCTTCGACTGGCAACGGACGGAACGTGCGCAGCCTCAAAAGCCCCGCTTTCACCCCTTCCTGCCTCAGGTCGTCAACAACTGTCTTCATCGTCCCAGCCGTTGAACCCAAACATATAGCTGCCACTTCAGCGTCTTCCAGACGATACAGCTCGACCAAGCCGTTTCCGTAGCTTCTGCCGCTTATCTTCGCGTAGCCGCTGTTCACCTGCTGGATCACCTCAAGCGCGTTCTTCATGGCTTCTTCCTGCTGCCGCTTAAACTCGAAATAGTAGTTTTGCAGAGCGATGGGCCCCATGGTCATCGGGTTTGTTGGGTCAAGCCTGAAAGGCACGTTTTTGCCTTCATGCGTCAGCACGTTGGATAACTTGCGGATTCCAACAAACGCTTTTACCTCCTCGTCTGAAAGCGCTTCCACGTTTTCAAGCGTGTGGCTAAGCGTGAAGCCGTCCAAACCCACCATCGCAGGCAGAAGCACACCAGAGTTCTCTGCTATCCGGAAAGCCTGAATTATCGAATCATACGCTTCCTGAGCGTTCTCAGCGTACATCTGAACCCAACCGCTGTCCCTCTGCGCCATACTGTCCGAGTGGTCGCCGTGAATGTTAAGCGGCGCAGACAACGCCCTGTTAGCCACCGCCATCACCACTGGCGCACGACAACCAGAAGTCACGAAAAGCATCTCATGCATGAGGGCTAAGCCTGCAGACGCCGTTGCCGTAAACGCTCTGGCTCCTGTGGCAGAAGCCGCAAGCGACGCAGCCATAGCGCTGTGCTCAGATTCCACGCAGACAAACTCGGTTTCAACCTCACCATTAGCAACGTACTCACTGAATTTCTCAACGATTATGGTTTGCGGCGTGATGGGATATGCAGCCACGACATCCACGTCTGACTGCTTAACGGCGTAAGCAACCGCTTGGTCTCCCGCCATCGCCATTGTTTCTTGTTTAGTTACACTTTGCATTTCACATTCACTCCTGTGCAAGTTTCATTGTTATCGCGCTTGTGGGGCATTGGTTGGCGCATATTCCGCAGCCTTTGCAGTAATTGTAATCAAACGATATGTCTCCTTTTTCTGGGTGCCAGAGTATGGCTCCGTCAGGACAGAAGAGCACGCATAACAAGCAGCGTGTGCACTTCGCAGGGTCACGCACAGGCATGTACGTCTTCCAATCGCCCGTTAAGAACCCAGTGCTTGATTTTGAGCAAACGCCTGCAGGCGCGATTTCCTTCCAGGTTTTTTCTTGATTGGTCATTCTTGTTTTGCCTCCTTGTAAGCCTCGTTTATTACGGCGAAGTTTTTCTCCGCCAAGTCAGGTCTGAATCGTTCTTTGAGTATTTTCTCCACGGTTTCCAGGGAAACTATGTTAGTGGCTCGCGCAACGGTGCCGAGCATAGCCGTGTTCGTTATGGGCATCCCTAAGATTTTCAGGGCAATTTGCGTCGCAGGTATGGTCCAAAGTTTTCCTCTATCAGTTTTCAGGGTTTCTCTAACCTTCGCAGGTTCATCAGCAGAGTTGATTATGATCATACCGTTCTCATTAACTCCAGAGGTTACTGGAACGGTCTTCAGCAGCGTAGGATCTAAAACCACAACCACGTCGGGCTCGTAAACCGAGCAGTGTATCCGGATAGGCTTGGTGCTTATCCTTGTGAACGCTGTCACCGGCGCACCCATTCTTTCGGGACCGAACTCCGGAAAAGACTGGATGTATTTGCCTTCGGCGATGGCTGTTCGCGCTAAAACTTCGCTGGCTGTCCATGAACCTTGACCGCCTCTGCCGTGCCACCTGAACTCAGTAATGTCTTTCAAACAACAGCTTTCTCCCTTTCGATGCTTCTCAATAATAGGGGGAATCCCCTCATATACGTTTTTCTAGATTTAATGGGAAAATAAGCGATAACGCATAAAAGATGACGCGTGTTCTTAGACTCCTTTCTTGAATAGCGGGTGATTATCCACGTTACAAACGAATTGCCAACAGTCTTCTACTAGTCGCTTTGCAGCATTAACCATTAGCGCGCGCTATCACCAGAACGTTTAAGTTTCATCCGTAAACAAATTTCTGAGTTTACTAATCAACCAAAAAATATGAATTATTCTTTCCAAATTATTCTATGAAAAGCGAAACATGGTTGGGCGGTTGTGCAGTCTGGGTCATAAATATGGTGGAAAAATAACAATCGGAATAGGATTTCTTTTAATGTATGCTGGTTTCATACTTCTTCTGCTACCTATGATGATATCCGCTTGGCCTCTGTCTTTAACTCTATCCAATACGCCCCAATTTTTAGGCTTCGAAGATGACCTGAGTAGTGTTCATTTAACTTACGGCAACCCGACAGTAGTTGCTTCGCCTTTAGCAAGCGGAAAGAAAGCTATTGAATGCCAAAACGGAGACTATTTGCGCTTGGACCTAGCGGCGCCAAGCAAAACCATAGACCTGACATTCAAAATCTATTGGACAAAGTTCCCAACGATTGCTAATGAATCCCCTAATTTTGGACAAATTTTGGGGTTAGACTCGGAAACGTGGCAAGACATCTTAAGTGCAAATCTCTTCTGTGACCCAAACTGTTACAGAGGGCGGAACCTTTGGACCGGCATACCCCGCGGTCGTGGCGACTCTGTTTCGGGTGATGTCGTTTACGCGCTTGAAACTAACCGTTGGTACGCTATCAGGATTACTGCTGACTTGAAAGCAGGCATATACAAGCTATACATGGATGGAACCGAGTTTGCCTCGGTAACCGATGTCGTAGTTCCAAAAGAAGTTTATGTCGACTTCTTCAGATTGGGCGCTGGCGCAAAAGGCAATAGTGTTTTCATTACCTATTTTGACAATGTTGCAGTATCCCTTCTCAATCCGGCTCCACCTCCACGGCAATGGTCACTTAGAATAACGTCCTCTTCAGGTGGTTTAGCTAAGCCGATTGGCACGATAAATTTGAACGATGGCGAAAATCTAACTGCTAACGCTACACCAAGCAAGGGGTATGTTTTCAGCAAGTGGACTTTTGACGGCGCTGATTATGGCACAAGTTCTACGGTGACAGTTCCGGCGCAGTCAGCGGGTATGCAGCACATATTACACGCAACTTTCATTAGTTCAACTCCAGATTCTCATCCTGAATATAATTGGCTTCCGCTGCAAGTTATAGGGTTAAGTATGATTGGAAGCGGCGGATATCTGTTGTGGCCACAAAAGAAGCAGAAATAACCAACAGCGTGATATTATTAACACAAAGAAGGCGCGCTTAATCACTTTCTGCTTCTGCCTGCTTCGCACCATACATAAACTGCTTGTTTGTCAAGCTGTAGTTCTCTAAACTCTTTCTTTACAGTCCTTTGTCTATCAAATACAAAAAGAGAATTGGTTGTGGGAGACATCTCCACTGCATGCCGAGTGTACTTCACCTTGGTTACTTTTAATTTGAAGAAACTAAAGAAGAGAAAAAGATTGCGGTTTTGCTTTTTTGGGTTTTTCAGACTTGAACGCGGGAGAAGAGGTATGTGCCAACGGTGATTATTAATATGTTGAATCCTACCAGCACGCCTAAGCTTATGATCCATCCATAGGGACCGAGTAAAGGGGTTCCAGTTCCCAGTAGACACCAACGCAACAACTCAACTCCGTAAAACATTGGGTCAGCCAGCATTGCTACTTGCAAGGGAAAAGGGACAGCTTCTATTGGAAAGAATACGCCTGAAAGCATAAACAATGGCCACAGAACAAAAGTTGATAGTAGCTGATAAGCATGAAAATCATTCAGTCTAGACCCAATCGCAACGCCAAGTCCAACAAAACCCGCAGTAATAAGCAGCATTACGCCAACCGCTGCAATAGCACCCACGACAAAAACTGAACTCAAAACGAAAGCACCCATAGCGGTTGCCACGCCCAGCAGTATAAAACCTTGAATCGACGCAGTTAATGCACCTCCCAAAATCTTGCCTAGGATAATACTGGTCCGGCTGACAGGAGCAACCAGCATCTCCTTCATGAAGCCAAACTGTCGATCAAAAATTACCGAAACTCCTGAAGCTACGGAACCAAAAATGAGACCCATACCAATGATTCCAGGCGCTAAATATGAAAGATACGTAGTTCCACCAACTGCTCCCACGAAACTTCCAACACCTAAACCGAAGATAGCTAAGAAGAAGAAACTCTGAGCTATAGAAGAAATTATGCGTGCCTTAGCCCGCCAATAACGCTTCAACTCTCGAAGTAAAACCACATAAATTGCCTGTCCCGACAACGGCTCGACCATTCCTTACAGCCCCCTTTTCCTTAACATCTTAACGCCTGCCCTTGCGTCCACGAGCCTGACGAAGAATATTAAATCGCCGCGCCATCTCCATAAAACTCCCTTTTTTATCTCGAATCCCACGACCTGTAAATGACAAGAAAACATCATCCAATGTCGGCTCATGAAGCTCTACCGAATCCAGAGCTACCCCAGCCTCATCTGCAATCTTGACAATTTCAGGAATCCGATGTGCACCATCATCAACAACAAGATTTAGCCGCAACCAATCATGAACTCGATCCCGGTTGTCTTTCTCGCCTTTCGCATCCTGCATGAATCCCTGGCTGCCATTTCCCGATTTCTTAGCACCCCCGCTATAGCGCACTTCACCCCAGCTTCCACTCATTTCTGAAGCATCAGCCATTCTATGTTTCATATGCACTGCTCCGCTCTCTCTAGAATGAATGCTAGCGCTGGAAACAATGTCGATATTGTGTACCCACTCTTTCTTCTCGAAGAGGGAACGCATTTTTGTAATTGTCTCTGGGTTCTTCGGCGCTAAACTCACTACATCTCCCTTCAATCGAGCCTTTAACTTTTCAGGAGTATCAAGGGCAACGATTTTGCCAAGATCTATGATGAGAATACGGTTAGATAGGAAATCAGCTTCTTCCGTATAATGCGTGGTCAATATTACCGTGATCTTGCTCTCTTCATTCAGCCGCAGGATATGATCCCAAATTGAACGGCGTGTCTGAGGGTCAAGTCCAAGCGTTGGTTCATCCAAGAAAAGTACCGTTGGGTGATGAAGCAAACCCCTAGCAATCTCCAAGCGCCGTTTCATACCTCCGCTGTAAGTCTTCACTAGGTCATCTGCACGGCCGCCAAGTTGAACCAATTTCAGCATCTCTTCAATCCTTGTATGGCGCAGTTCTCCATCAAGGTGGTATAAGCGTCCATGAAAATCCAAATTTTCTCTGCCAGTCAATTGCAAGTCGAGAGTGGGATCTTGGAACACGTAGCCTATGCTTCGGCGAACGGCATCAGATTTTTTTATAATATCATGTCCATTCACGGTTGCGGAGCCGCTGGATGGTCTCAAGAGCGTTGACAAAATGTTGAGAGTGGTGGTTTTTCCAGCGCCGTTGGGTCCAAGAAAACCCAAGATTTCTCCTTCTTCTACACTGAAACTTATTCCATCTACAGCTCTAATGTTGCCCTTGAAGACTTTAGTTAACCCTTTAACCTCAATGACGCTGATTTAGCTCCCCTTCCTAGTCAATTCTACGCTTTCAACAATGCACCGACATTTTAAGATCGGTCTTTTGTTAGAGCACACGTACAATAAAATAGAACAAAACAAAAAACATTTTCCCTAATTGTGCACATTTCTCTTTTGCCGTTATAGCTTATTTGGTTTTGGACCGCCCCAAAAATGAAAAAAGGGAAAAAAGTTACTTGGGACATGGAAAAAATCCCTAAAACGAACCGAGATAC
>CAZZLA010000062.1:0-7329 GCA_964655035.1 uncultured Candidatus Bathyarchaeia archaeon
GTTGGGATTGATATGCGTCCCTTCTCGTGTGCCTGTTCCGAGAGAGTAAACTTTTAGCCTCAGCGACTTTTTGGCTGGAACGAAAAGGAAAAGTTTACCTTGAGGACTGCGAAAGCAGAAGGCACTTTTCTAAGTGACATGATGGATAAGACATGATGCTGGCTGGGTTTCAGTCCTGTGTTGGTTTTTGACTGCGTTGCCCTTCGGTTTAAGATGGGCATAAGTGGTCTGTTTTCCAGAGCGGATGGGTACGTGTTTTTCATACGCGCTGAGTAATGTCTGGACATTACTGGGTTCTCTGGGCGCGCGCTTCCCTAAAGAGAGGTGCTTTGTGCGCATGCCATTTGCATTGGTGTAAAAGGCTAATTATTGAAACGAAAAAGCAACTGTGAATGAATCAATTGAACTTTTACAGCCCACTTTTAAAATCTTTAATACAAAATACTTTCATAGAAGCAGTCGTAAATCTCATCGGGGGTGATTTGTATTGACAAGTTATTGCGAACTTGTAAGTGATGAATACCTTCTGCAACAAGCTGGAGAAGCAAAATCTGTTTCCATATTTGGATGCCCCTACTGTGCCAATCAAAGCATCGCTCTTTCTAAGGGCATGTCGGTTATCGGAAAAACGTCGCTTGGAGGCATAAAGTACGCACCCTATGCTGTCACTCAAGAGGCTAATCGTATTAAGGAATTGTTCGAAAGCAAAGGAAAATCTGCAAATGTGAATATTTACGGTCCCCTTGCGAGTAATCCTTTTTGCTGGATGACTGAAAAGGGACGAAGCAAGATAGCTAAGGCTTGTGAGAATTCTGATGCGGCAGTTGCTTTGTGTTGTAATTTGGGTCGTGAAGGAATTAAAAGTGCTTTGCCAGATTCCTTCAAGGTGATTTCGGGGATGACTGCTCTTGGTCAAATCACTGCATATCTCAGCACTCAGAATGGAAAGATAGTTCTGGATAAAAACAAAACCAAAGTATTTCGTTTCAAAGAGCTGATGCAGACGGTATAGAAATTGAAAAGGCTGGAACTGTCTAAAAATCTGTGGGGGAGGTGATTGCTATAAGTAGAATTTTGAATGTTGCTTCGGTACTGCTGTTCATTGTTGCAATTTTTGGTGTTGTATTCGGGATATTGTATTTAGTGGCGGACCCGTTAGAAGGAAAAGTGTTAGAAGTAACCGAGTCCGAGATTCGTGCTTTTAACTCAGACGTGATGGATGCATTTACGCTTGTACACCGAACCGAAGGATTGTACATATTTTGCCTCAGCTTGGCTTTATGCTTCATCTCTTTAGTACCCTTTAGAAAAGGAGAAAAATGGGCTTGGTATCTGACGTTTGGCATATTCGGAATAGCTCTGGTCGGACAAGCAATTCTTACTTACATCGGCTCTAATGTTCTGGCTGAATACTATCTTCCAGCTGCCATACTGCTTGTAATACTCTGGATTGGTGGGCTGCTTCTTCCAGTCAAAAAATTCTTCAGCTAAACTCTTCTCGCTTTCAATGAACAACTCTTTTTTCTATTTCATTTTTTTGTTATGACTGTGTAGACCATTATGGCATTAATGGATTTGAGAAACTAAATAGAGAATAGAACAATCTTATACTTGCTTTTCTAAGCAACTTTTCCAATAGCCAAAAACATAATAGCTGAACCGAAAGAACTAATCATAAGAGGACAAGGGAATCAAATTGTCTGAGTCTAAACCTGAAATTAGTGACGATTTAAAGGAATTAGTCAGTACAACGATTGAAAGTATTAAAGAAGGTCTAAAAGGTAAAGGATGTTCACTCGTTAATACTATCGATTTTGAGGTTTCCGTTATAAAAGTAAAAGACGCAAAAGGTGGATTCAAATTCTTTGTTGCGGATGCATCTGGGAATTATTCTAATGAGAGTGTATCAAAAGTAAAATTCCAAATTATTGGCAGTAATACCATGTTTCGTCAAAAGGCTATGTTGTGGTAGATAGATAGTCATGTTGATTTTTAATCAAGGTTGAGGCTGTTGAAAGGTAACCTTTACCCTATTCCAACGGCTACTGTTTAAATTGTTAATACAGAGTATCCCATTTCCCACTACGTTTTCAAGCATTGATTTCTGAGATTTTCTCTTATCATATACTCAAGCTCTCGATATGTATATTTGTGCTACATGAATACAAATCGATGGTCTAGATACTACTATAGTTAAAGCGTTAAACAACCTTAAGAGAAAAGACCTAAAACCGAAAATAGCCATATACATAAAGCTGTTAATCTATACTCTAGTAATTGTCTAAATTTAATATTCCTTTATTTAAAGCTGGAAAACGTCTGCGGATAGACCCCTCTATAGTTTCTGCAATGTATTTCTATTAGGATCCTAATAGGCGGCAAATATGCGTTAGTGGCTCTGCTGCTTCTGGAGACAGCCTTCCTTATTAAAAGGTGATCAGAATTTTTTGTTGTGACTGTTTTTTTCTTTTTTTGTGGTGGGTGGGGCGTGATTTTTGAACGGTTTTTCAGTAAACAGGGTTTTTTTGAGGGAAAAGTGAAAGAGTGTTTTTTGATTGGTTGTTTTTGGACCGTTTGTTCGGTATTGAATGGTTTTGGTTTTCAAATGGATAGTTTTAAATACTTGTTTGTGATAAATGCACAGAAAAAGAGAAACATTCAATACACATGTCAAAAGAGGATTGGAACATGGCTTCAGGAGACTTAGCATGGTTAATGACTTCAACCGCCCTAGTAATGTTAATGACCCCCGCCCTAGGCTTCTTCTACGGAGGCCTAGTGCGAAAGAAAAACCTAGTATCCACAATAGTCCAATGCCTAATCATATTCGCCGTCGTAAGCATAGTATGGGCCATCCTCGGCTACAGCCTCGTATTCGGACCAAGCATAAACGGAGTAATCGGCGACCTCTCGTTGGCTGGCTTAACCAACGTAGGCATACACAGCGTCAACATAGCCCTCGCACCAGACATCCCTGAACTGCTGTTTTTCGCGTTCCAGCTGAAATTCGCAGCCATCACCCCAGCCTTAATCATAGGCGCATGCGCAGAAAGAATCAAGTTCCGCTCACTCCTGATCTTCATCGTTCTCTGGTCCACGCTCATCTACGCGCCAATCGCCCACTGGGTATGGAACCCAGACGGATGGCTACGAGCATTAGGCGCAATCGACTTCGCAGGCGGCATCGTAGTCCACATCTCAGCAGGCTTATCCGCCCTCGCGGCAGCCCTCGTCATAGGCAGAAGAAAGGGCTGCGGCATCCCATGGAAAGAGCACATGCAAGCCGCCAAAAAAGAAAACGCCACCGAATTCAAGCCCACCAACATACCTTACGTGATCCTCGGTGCAGGTCTGCTGTGGTTCGGATGGTTCGGATTCAACGGAGGAAGCGCTCTTGCAGCAAACGACTTAGCCGTTTCAGCTCTTGTCACCACAAACTTAGCCGCAGCTGCCGCCGCCGTAAGCTGGATGATTCTGGACTGGATGACAAAGGGTAAACCGTCAGCAGTCGGCATATCAGTAGGTGCAGTCGTTGGGCTAGTCGCCATAACCCCCGCCGCAGGCTACGTCACCGTAACCTCAGCATTGATCATAGGCTTAGCCGCAGGAGTCATCTCGAACTTGGTTGCCAACTGGCGAGCAGGCAGATCCAAAATAGACGATACGCTGGATGTCTTCGCATGCCACGGCGTCGGCGGAATCTGGGGGTCAATCGCCACAGGCTTATTTGCTACAGCGGCTGTTAACGGTGTAAACGGTTTATTGTTCGGAAACGCAGGTCAACTGGCCGCTCAGCTGTTAGCAGTGGCTGTAGTGGCGCCTTTCGCCTTCTTCGGCTCATACGCACTGTTGAAGGTGGTCAACGTGCTTTCGCCTCTCAGAGTGACCCCACAAGCAGAGGATGCGGGTCTGGACCTCAGCGAGCACGGAGAAGAAGCCTACCAGCTTGACTAACCAACTAAAGCGGAAGCAACGCTTAATAATTCTCTCTCTTTTTCAGTGAAGTTTTGAAGGCAGCGAATAAGCAGCGTAAAAGATTATTGGCATATGTCTATTTTATTCAGAATCTCCCTGTAAGCCTTCAAAGCTGTTTTTTCGTTCTGGACATTTTTTATGAGCATGCGCCCGCCGTTGAACAGGCTGACTTCCATGCCTTTGTAGTCGAATATTATGGCGAGGTGCGACTTCAAGCGAACCTTAAACCGCTGCCTTACAGTTTCGTAAACCTCATTAAGGTTCAGCTTTAACGGCTTTTCAGGGTTAATGTTCGCAGTGCCTTGTCCGCAAAGCCAAACAAGCTGCCCTCGGCGTTCCAAGGAGGTCAAGGTGCCTTGGCAAGCAGGACAGCTCGCGGCTTTCGCCGTGTCAACCGTGGTGAAGTACATGTCGTTGAAGTCGCAAACCATAAGCTTGCCCTTCAGCGGCGTCCCCATGCCCGTTAGAACTTTTATGGCTTCCATGGCTTGCATGGCCCCGATTATTCCCGGGGTGGCGCCCAAAACGCCGCGGGTGTCACATGTAAGCAAATCTTCATCTGACATGTTCGGCAGCAGGCATTCTAAGCAGCCGGTTTCAGGAGGAGCAAAAACCGAGAGGTTCCCCTCTATGCCAATGGCAGCGCCGAAAACGTATGGCACACCCAACTTCACGCACACGCGATTCAGCAAGTAGCGAGTAAACATGTTATCCAACCCGTCAACCACAAGGTCCACACCTGACAAGAGCTTCTCAACGTTTCCAGCGTTCAGGTTCTCGGAAACAGGTTCGGTCTTCAAGAGCGGATTCAGCTTCTCCAGCCTTTCCGCCGCCACCTCAACCTTCGGATAATGCAAATCATCCAAGCTGAACAGGATTTGACGGTGCAGATTCGGAGTCTCCACCGTATCCTGATCCACCAAACGCAGGTACCCGACGCCTGCCAGAGCCAAATAAAGCGAGGAAACCGTGCCTAATCCGCCTACACCGACCACGACGACTCTCGATTTTGCCAGTTTCCGCTGAACTTTCCAGCCTAACTCGTTGAGAATTATTTGGCGACTGTAGAAGTCGGAAGCAAACGCTTTTTTGTCCGCCGCATCCATTTCCGCGTTCTCCTCAACAGAATTGGTGTTAGTCAGCTTTATATTTGCCTTTTTTGGCGAACTGCTTTTCAAAAATTTCCCGGACTCTTTCGATGGTGTCCGCATCTTCCGGGCTCTTGTCGTCTCTAATGCGAGTTATGCGGGCAAACCGAAGCGCCATCCGGCTCATGTACTTGGGGCTTTTCTGAATCTCGTTGTAGGCGACTTCAACCACTATTTTCGGAAGAACCACCACTCGATTGCGCTCTTTACGCACCGCCAACTCCTTAAGCCGCCGAGTCATCTCGATGATTTCCGCGTCTGTCAACCCCTTAAACGTCTTACCCACATTCAGAAATTCGCCGGTCGAAGCGTCAAGCGCAGCCAAGTAATAGTCTGAAAGCCAACCGTGCCTTCGCCCATACCCGTACTCAGCCGCCGTGATAACCAAATCCAACGGCTCCAGAACAGGTTTTATCTTAAACCAGCGTTTCCCACGAGTCCCAAGCGTGTACGGGCTATCAAGCTTCTTCGCCATCAACCCCTCGTGCCCAGCGTCCATGGCTTCATTCAGGAACGTTTCCGCACGCCCCTTCTTGTCTGTGACGATCTGCGTGGTCAAGGAGATTTTTCCAGCGTTTTCAGCCAGAATCATCCTGCGCTGCACGTACGGACGCGAAATCAGGCTTTCCCCGTCAAGGAAGAGAACATCAAACAAGTAGAGCCTCACAGGGATTTTTTCAGCCATACCCTGCACCTCGTGGATTCGCTTGAAACGGCGCATCAGATGCTGAAAAGGAATTGGGTGCCCACGGTCGTCGATGGCTATGACTTCGCCCTCCACAATCGCCTCGTCCGCTTGGACATTAACTTTCACGGCTTCAACCACTTCAGGCAGGCTCCGCGTCACATCCGTGAGCCTTCGGCTGAAAACCCGCACTTCGCTGCCTAGCTTGTGAATTTGAACCCTAGCGCCGTCGTACTTGTACTCGAATGCGGTTTTACCGCCATGCTCCGCCAACGCCTCACCCACATCGCTCGCCACCTGAGCCAACATCAACTTCACGGGCCTAAAAATTTGGAAGCCAACCTGTGACAAACGCGTCGTGCCCTCAGTCTTGGCTATAACAGCTACTTCACTGATGTCGCCCAAAGCCATGCTTGCCTTCTGCACAGTTGCCAAAGGAACATCAAAAGCCTTCGGCACCGCCTGCTCCATCAACCCCTCGTACAAGCCCGTACGCATCTCGCCCACAAAAATCTTCACCAAATACTTGGCTTCCACAGGCGACGCTTGGCTTAAGAGCACTGCTATCAGGCGTTCCTTCTTTTCTCTTGAGCCGGGACCAGAAGCGCCCGCTAGCGCCTCCAGCAGGCACCTAACTTCAGTTATCGTCAACGTTTTCTCAAGCAGCAACGCCTGCTTTTTCACTTTGGTTTTTTCGAAAACTGCCTTGGCAGCGGCGCCTATGTCACCCGTGCTTGCGAAGGCTTCGCGGAAAACGTTCCAGTCAACGCCCGCTGTTCGCTGTAGAATGTCGCTGAGGGTCGCCCAGCTCACGTCTAAGGTTTTCGGGCTCCACTTCGGGAAAGCCCGCCCTAGAATCATGGACACGGCAGGCTCCACTTCCTCCCCGTCTAAGCGCCTCAAGAAGTCAGCGGTCAAAGCTATTATCGCCAGTCGTTTTTTGGTGGCTGCTACTTTTTCGAGGAGTTCTGCCAGAGACTTGAAGAGCGTGGGCATGACTTTAACCCTTAAAACTCTGCTGCTAGAAGGGTGCTTCAGCTTCTTATTTATTGATTCTTGCAAAAAAAAAGCTAAAAAAGTGGTTTATTCCGAATTGAAGGCGGTGTTTAGAAGGCGCTTTCGAGTTTTTCTTTGACTTCCTTGATTTTCTTCGTTAGCTCTTCGACTTCTTTGGTGTTTCCTAAGGCTTTTTGGCAGTCCTTCGCGTAGTCCAGGGCGCTAACGCCGAAGCGGTCGTACCCCTTATTGAACGAAAGTTCTGCGGACTGCATGAACTGCTCAACGGCTTTCTCGTATTCTTTCAGAGCGAAGCTGCATTCGCCAGCCTTGTAAAGCATGGTTGTGGAGTCAAAGTAGTTCTGTTTTTTTCGGTAAAGCTCAGCCGTTCTCAGGAAAAGCTCCCTTGCCTCCTCGAGCTTGCCAGCTTCCATAAGAGCGTTTGCGTCTTTGTGCATTTTAATCGGGTCTTCTTTTTCACTCATAACCGTCAACTCTCAACTGGCTATATCAAGCAGTGCACTC
>CAZZLA010000063.1:0-7274 GCA_964655035.1 uncultured Candidatus Bathyarchaeia archaeon
GGCAGATACAGAAAAAACTTACATGTGAGGAGAGGTTCATTTACGAGCAACTCGGTAAGATAATTAACGGGTGGAAAACGCAGATATTAGACTTTGAAGGAGAACGATAAACAGAATGGCTAGAGAGCTGGCGACTGTAGACCCTCAAGAACGTTTCCTTGATTTCTTCAAAAAAGGAAAGTACCGCCAGAAAATCTCGCAGATAGGCATTACCGGAAGAGAGTCAATCATCGTTGATTTTGAGGAACTCTTCGGGTTTGACCAGAGACTCGCGGAGAGGCTTTTGGAAAAGCCAGATGACTTTCTGCAGCACGCAGGCAACGCGGCTTATGCTCAACTCGGAATTGAAGATGCCGAATACGCCAGTAAACTTGAGAAATTAACTGTTAGAATTGTAAACCTTTTGGGTAAGGAGCAGCTGCGAAAACTCGGTTCAAAGCAGATGGGAAAACTGATTATGGTCGAAGGCATTGTTGTCCGCGCCACTCCAGTTCGCCCCATGGTGATGAACGCCGCGTTCAGATGCAAACGATGTGGAACAATAAACCAGGTGGAACAAACAGGACAATTCTTGAAGGCACCTCCAGTGTGCGCCAGCCCTGACTGTGGAAGAGACGGCCCATTCGAATTCGTTCAAGACGAATCCACGTTTATAGATTCACAAGACCTGCGACTTCAAGAAAAACCCGAAGATTTACCTCCAGGTCAGCTTCCACGCACGTTAAACGTGAAGCTCGTTGGAAGCGAAATAGTTGACCTTGCCAGACCCGGCGACCACGTTTCGATAGTTGGAGTGGTCCGTGCGTTCGCGCCCTCGCGTCCCGGCATAGGGAAACTGCGCACTTTCATTTTGCATTTAGATGCTAATTCATTAGAAGTCTTGGGTAAAGAGCCGGAGACACGGCCTCCATCGCCGGAAGAGGAGGAGAAAATTCTTGCACTTTCAAAAGATCCTGAAGTTCACAAGAAGATAATGAATTCGATAGCGCCCTCAATCTACGGCTATGAGCACATCAAGGAAGCTATCATGTATCTTCTCTTTGGCGGCGTGTCAAAAAGCCTACCAGATATAACGATAAGGGGAGAGATGAACAGCCTTTTGATCGGAGATCCTGGTACGGCAAAATCGCAACTTTTGCAGTATGTGGCGAAAATAGCGCCGCGTGGCTTGTACACTTCAGGGCGCGGAACAACCGCGGCGGGTTTAACAGCGGCAGTGGTGCGGGAGAAAGGCGGCAGCATGAGCCTTGAAGCGGGCGCGTTGGTGTTAGCTGATAAGGGAATAGCATGCATAGACGAAATGGACAAAATGCGTCCGGAAGATCGAGTTGCCATACACGAAGCCATGGAGCAACACACTGTTTCGGTGGCAAAAGGTGGCATCGTCGCCACGTTAAACGCACGAACGGCTATGCTCGCGGCAGCCAACCCAGCCTTAGGCAGATATGAGCCGCATCGAACCGTGGCTGAAAACATTTCTCTTCCAGTAACAATTCTGTCTCGATTCGACTTGATTTTCGTGTTGAGAGATGTGCCTGACAGAGAGGCGGATGCAAAAATGTCTGAGCACATCCTGGAGATTCACAGGCGAGGAATAAGCCCAGTAGAGGCACAAATAGATGCGGACCTAATGCGGAAGTACATAGGCTACTCAAAAACAATTAAGCCAAGGCTGAGCAAGGCGGCGTTGAAGCATCTTAAAGAGTTTTATTTGGCTATGCGCTCGGCGAGCGAGACAGAAGGGTCGCCTGTGGCGATAACCGCGCGTCAACTGGAGTCGCTTGTTCGTATAGCTGAAGCGAGAGCGCGGGTAGCCTTGAGAAAAGAGGTTTCAAGTGAGGATGCGGAAGCGGCGATAGCGATTATGAAGAGGTCTTTGGAGGAAGTTGGGATAGACTTGTCTTCGTACAAGGTGGACATCGACCTAATAATGACTGGGAGACCCAAAAGCGTAAGAGACAAGATGCAGGTGATTCTTTCGGTGCTGATTGAGATGGAAAAAGAAACAGGCATGGTTGAAAAAGCGGCGCTGGTAAGCGAGTTAGAGTTGAAGCATAAGATTCCAAGAGCCGAAACCGAACGCATGATTTGGCAGCTACTGCGTGAAGGCACAATCTACGAGCATAGAGAAGGCTACCTGAAGAAAACGTGAGAAACAAAACGTGTCAGTCCTGTAAAAGAAAATCCTTTCAGGTGCTACCTCTTTCTCGTCCTTAGGTACTGGCTCCAACAGCTTTGACTAAAGCCGCGTTTTCTTAGCCAATGTTTCATGACAAATCAGCCTATTTGGATCCTAATAGCGGTTCTATGCAGAAACCTATAGGGGATCTATCCGCGCTAGTGCGGCAGGTTTCCATGCAGTTTAGTATATATAAGGGAGCTATAGACTGTTCCTAGCAATAGAGACCCAATTGAAAACAGCAACCAACCACTTATGCGCAAAATAAAAGGAACAAACAAAAGAAGGAAAAAGAAGATGGCAGCTTATTTCAGTGGCACGTACATCGAAGACCGTGACGCACCGATGCCTGGTGTGCCATGTCTAACTGGCTTGTTTGTTATGGCAAACTCACCCAAGTAGTGCCCAATCATTTCAGGCCTTATCTCCATACGGATAAACTCTTTTCCGTTGTGCACTTGGATCTGCATTCCAACCATCTCTGGCAGAATAATCATGTCACGCACGTGAGTTTTCACCGAAACGTCTTCGCCTTTTTTCTGCGCTTCTTTGGCTTCACGCGTCTTCTCCAGCAGTATACGCTGCTCAGGCGTCAAACCCCGCAGTAAGCTTCGTCTCTGCCTTGAAGGAAGCAAATTAATGAACTCATCCATGGACAGACCTAACAAACTTTCCAGACTGTGCCCGCGATACATGAATTCTTTCGGCATTTTTCTTCACCTTAACGTTAAATTCTTCAAACTCTATAAACGTTCTGTCATCTTGTCCTTCTCTTCTTCTTCTGCCCAGCGCCCCTAGCCGCGATCAACCCGACCTTCTGCCCTGGTGGCGCACCATGAGAAACCGTGGTTCCCTTACGTGCGCTCTTCTTGCTGCTACCATACGGATGCACAGCAGCCACCATAGCTCTTCCACTAGTTCTCGGATATTTATGTCCCTTCGCTTTCATCAGATGAAATTTTTCTCCCGCTTTAAGGAAAGGCTTCTCGGTTCTTCCTCCGCCAGCAACCACACCTACAGTTGCCATACACCGATCATTAACGTACCGCGTGCGCCCCGAAGGCAATCTAATCATAGTGCCTTGCGGCGTATGACCCACAACCGTTGCGTAAGCGCCGGAAGACCGCGCCATTTTTCCGCCGTCACCCGGTCGAAGCTCAAGGTCACAGACCAAAGTGCCTTCAGGAATTTTTCCTAAAGGAATAATGTTGCCGACTTCCGCTGGAGCCTTTCCGCCCAAGCTGATCTGCTGACCCTCAAAAACGCCTTCAGAAGTAATAGTGTGGCACGTTTCACCGTTCTCGAAACGCACAAACGCCAAAGGCGCTCCACGTCCCGGATCATGAACAAGCGCCTCGATGACGCCGTTAATGGAAGCCTCAAAAGACTCTTGAGGCGTAATCGCCATTGGATACTTGGCAGGAGCAACCCGCTTATGAGTGGAAGCTCGGTAGGTTGAGCCGCCGCGCCCACGTCTTTGAACACGAATTCTTTTGCCCATTAATCATGTCTCCATACAAATTTTACAAGATGCCAAGTTTGATAGCCACATCTGATGCTTTGTATTCTGGCTTAAGTTTAACGAAAGCTTTCTTCTCTCCCTGAGGTGTTATTAGCACATTAACCGTGTCCACCTTCACCTCATACAGCTGCTCAACAGCCTTTTTCACGTCACTCTTGCCAGCCTTAAGATTAACTATGAAAATGAGCTTGTTATCCCGCTCAACCATGAGGCTCGCGGACTCCGTCATCAACGGATAAGATATAACATCATTAGCTTCCATTACTCTTCTTCTCCACCATAAAGCTTACTCAACTGTTCAATAGCCCCATTCGTCCACAACGTCAACCTACCCGGATGAGTACCAGGTGCCAACAATTCAGTGTTAAGATCATTGACCTTGGCAACCGCTACACCTAAAAGGTTGCTTGCCGCGTCAAAGACGCCTTTGTTTTCAGCCACCACAATGAGCGGACCGACAGCGTGCTTCATTTTTCTGCCCCTGCGCGTGCCTTTTCCCGCACGAACTTTTCGGCTATCCTTCACGCGGTACAGGTCAGATAAAACACCCAAATTCGTAAGCGCTGCCTCTAATTCACTGGTTTTCGTCAGCTCCTCAATCGCGTCCGTAACAATCAACGGAATTTCCGGAACATCCGCTATTCGATGCCCTCTTGAAGCTATAACCTCTTTGGATGCCGTAGCGGCAATGGCTGAACGCAAAGCAAACTGCGCTTCTTTTTTGGGAATGCGCTTCACTATCTTCTTTTCAGACCGTGGGGGGTGAGGTTGTCTTCCGCCAACCGTGCTGGGAGCAAAAGCTGCTCGTCCTCCTCCGCCTTTCACACGCGGAATGCGCGCTATGCCCATGCCTGTGCCGCGGGATTCTGCGCTGGTTCTTTTTCCCGCCATTGGATCCCGCCCTTGCGGTTGGATTCTGCTGGATTGGATGACGAGAACCGCACGTTTTATCACGTCTGGTCTTAATGGTGTCGCGAAAACTGCTGGGAGCGCGGTTGTGCCAGTGGATTTTCCTTGGAGATCGAAGATTTTCGCGGTTTTTTTGGCGGGCATTGTTTAGTCTCCGTTATTTTCCTTGGGGTGATTCTATTGAAGTGTAGGTGATTTGCGGCGAGGTTTCGGGGAGTTCTTTTGGTGGCCGTGCAGGGTGGCGTATGCGTATGAGGCGTTTCTCTGTGCCTGGTATGCTGCCTGCTATAAGGATGTATGGTCCTTTTAGTTGGCCGTAGCGGATGTAGCCGCCTTTAACGGTGATTTCTTTGCCGTCTTTCCCGATTTTGAGGATGCGCTTGTTGTATTCTGTTCGCTGGTGATACCCCATTTGACCTGCGCGTGGAACCGAGTACATTACGTGATGGGGGTTCCAGGGACCTAGCGTGGCGACGCCGCGTTTGGTTTTTCTGCCTTTATGCTGGAGTATGGCGACGCCCCAACGTTTGACAGGCCCTTGGAAGCCTTTGCCTGTTGTTATGGCCGCTGTGTCTGTATATTGTCCTTCTTTGAAAACTTCTTCAGCGGTTACTGGCTTTCCCAAAAGCGTTTTTGCGTATTCGAGTTGTTGTGGGATGGTTGCGCCGCCGATTTCGACTTCGGTTATGTCAGGTTTCTTTTTGGCTATGCTGGTTTGTTTAGGCTGTGTTGCCGTGATAACGCGTATGTTGGTTGTTTTGTCGAGGTTGTCTTGAAGCTTTTGAAGCATGCTGTCCGTATCAAAGTTTTCGGGTAAGACAAGAGTGCGTTCAAGGTCTGCTGGAGGGTCTTTCATCCAGGCTTCGGTTAAATGCTTAAGCCCGTATGGGGTTTTTGTGTAAGCACGTATACCGATTATAAGGATTGGGGGAGTCTCTATTACTGTGGCGGGACGCACGACCTCTTGCCCGAAGTTGGGACTGCGTTTTCGGTCTTCTATGGTGAAGATGTAGGTCATCCCTGCCTTGTAACCAGTGAAGCCTAAGAGTCTAGGCGTATCCGCGTCTAGTTTTGGCCAGTAGCGGATTCGCGCGACTGGTTTTTTGGCGCGTTTCCTAGGCAGATAGGCGAGTGAACCATGTTTTGGAGAGTGCTGTTTTCGGTGACCCATTGTATTTCCGCTTCGCGTCTTTTAGCAATGACAAACTCAGGTAATAAACGTTACCTTCCGTTTTTGGGGTCTGAGCGCTGCCTGTCTGCTTTCGAAGATTACGCCCTCCTCTGTTTAAAGGCTGGAAAATGATGAAGTTTCAGCTTGAAATGTTGTTCTTGTTACCGTTGACTTCAGAGTAGATTGCATTGGGCAGAGTTATAGCCACATGCGGGGGGCGAGCTGACTGATAGAAGCTTTCCTACGAAGGTTTTTTCAAGAATACTTTTATCTATGGGTATAGTGCTTTAGTGTGAAAATCTTTAATACTGTACCGTGTAGCATTAAAAGAGAGGAAAAAGGGAATGTTTAAGCTCAAAGTATCTGACGCTAAGCTCCTGAGAGACATGACCACTGCAATCTCCATTCTTGTGGATGAAGCCACCTTCAAGATTGAACCTGAAGGTTTGAAACTGCGTGCGATGGACCCGTCTAGAGTTGCCATGATTGATTTTGAATGGCCTAAAACAATCTTTGAAGAATATGTTTGTGAGTCACCCTCAAAGATGTGCATAAACATAAGCGAGTTGCTGAAACTTCTCAAACGCGTTGGCAAGGACGAGGCAGTAGAGTTATCTCTTGACGATAAAACCGGGCGTTTGCAAATAAAAATAACAGGGAAATACAGTCGTAACTTCACTATGCCCACGCTTGAAGCATCAGAAGAGGAAGTTCCGACACCGAAAATCGCCTTCAACATAAAAGCCAAAACCACCACGCAAGGGCTGAGCCAAGCGATTGAAGACGCTCAGCTCGTGAGCGACCACGTGCGGATAGAGGCAGATGCTGAGAAACTTGTTCTGAACGCTTCGGGCGACCTGATGGGAGCAACTATTACTCTTCAAAAGGGAAGCGATGCTCTGTTGGATTTGGAAGTGAAAGAAAATTCGAAAGCGACTTTCAGCCTTAGTTACTTGTCTGAAATCATAAAGGCGGCTTCTGCCACTTCTGACATTGCAACGCTTGAGTTTTCAAGTGACATGCCTGTGAGAATCGACTTCCAGCAGACGAAAGAGGGAAAACTGACTTTCTTCCTCGCGCCAAGAATCGAAACCGAATAATGATCTAACATGCAAATGGAAACGGTGAGATTCACCCAAAACGATCTGGCGAAATACCCTTTTCTGAAAGAAACTGCAGAACATATGAAAAAACTAGGCTTGAAAATTGAAGATTTGGCAAATCCTGAGATGGCACAGGTTCTCAACCGTGCGAATGAAAGAGTTAAAAACGCGATTTTATCTGTTACTGTCGGCACAAAACGTGAAAACTACGTGGAAATTCCTTCTTTTCCTGTGGCAATTATATTGGCAATAGCCACTAAGAACCCCTTCATCAAGAAACGTTACGCTCTAGCCGAGGCAAAACAAGCTTTCAGCGATATGCAGCTTGAAAACCGCGAAAGAATTGTGGCAATTGCGGCAGAGCGTTTCTGTCCGGCGGAGAGATGATGC
>CAZZLA010000064.1:0-338 GCA_964655035.1 uncultured Candidatus Bathyarchaeia archaeon
AGGTGAGGCGCGGGCAAAGGATAAAAATCCCATGCTGAGAGAGCTTACCTTAGAGGAGCGCACCGCTCCGCTGTGAAGTTAAGTGTTAGGTTACATGGGAAACAATCCAGCCCGTTAAAAAACGAGATTATCAACAATCTTCTTTTCTACAATGACATCAAGCTATCCACAATAAGCAACTTTTCGCTCCTCCTTTCCTTCGGTCGGTCGTCGCTCGTCCCAAGTTGCGAAGAAATACAAAGCTTAATTTTAAGGGGTATACCATTCATCCAGTCCACATGGTACCCCCTACCGTACCCCCGCCGCGACCTGGAGAAAGAATTAAATTTTTAAGATAT
>CAZZLA010000064.1:348-6245 GCA_964655035.1 uncultured Candidatus Bathyarchaeia archaeon
AGGAATGCATACAATCTTCATTTTTTTCATTATTTTATCGTTGCGCGCGCGCCCGCGAAAAAGCAACATATGTTCATTTTTGCTTGAATGGCATCTAAAGAATTTTATTGTTGCTGGCGTAAACTTACGGTATGTCAGCTCCGAATTGTCCATGTCCAGAAAAAGATTGTGAACGCCACAGCGATTGTGAAAAATGTGTGAAGCACCATAAGGAAAAGGACGAACTGCCGTATTGCGCAAGGTAGCCCATTCAGATTTTAAATTGGTTCTGAAAAGAGGGTGTTGCTGCGGATTAGGTTTTTAAGTTTAGCATTTACATTAAAGGCTATGAAACCACGACTGAGCAGGGAAATGCAACTTGGATTTGGAAAGAAAGATTGAATTAATCTGCAGACCGCCAACAGAAGAGGTCTTAACGCCTGATGACCTGCGGCAGCTCCTAGAAACAGAAGAGCATCCTGTAGCCTACAATGGCTGGGAACCCTCGGGCTTGGTGCACCTAGGAACAGGCGTGATCTGCGCCTACAAAATGAAAGACTTCGCTGAAGGGGGCTTGCGCTTCAAAGCCTTCTTAGCCACATGGCACGGGTGGCTCAACAATAAACTCGGGGGAGACTTGACGCTTATCCGAAAGGCGGCTGACCTTTTCCGCCACTCATGGATCGCTCTCGGGGTGCCAGCGGACAAGGTGGAGTTCATCTACTCGGACAAGCTCTACGATGACATAGACTATTGGGCAAAAACGGTGACGATTGCCAAGAACCTCACCATAGCCCGAACAAGGCGGACCTTGGAAATTGCCGGAAGAAAAGAAACTGACGCCCGTTGCGTCTCGGATTTCCTTTACACTCCCATGCAGGTGGCGGACATATTCCATTTAGACGTAAAAATCTGCCAGTTAGGCATGGACCAGCGGAAAGCCAACGTTGTCGCCCGAGAGATAGGCCAAAAAATTGGGTACTGGAAACCCGTCTGCGTTCACCACCACCTGTTGCAGGGGCTGGAGAAGCCAAGCGTGTGGCCGATTCCCAAGGGGCAGGAGAGGGAAGCTGTGGCTTCGGCGAAGATGTCCAAGAGCAAACCAGAAACATGCATCTTCATTTATGACACGCCCACGGAGATTAAGCGGAAGATGACGCATGCCTTCTGCCCCGAAAGGACCATAGCGTTCAACCCTGTCATAGACATTTGCAAGCACATCGTCTTCAGGGAAAAACCCGCGTTCACCATAGAGCGGTCAGCTAAATTCGGCGGTACCATAGAGTTCCAAAGCTTCAACGAGCTTGAAGCCGCTTATGCGCAGGGCAAGCTGCACCCGCAGGACCTCAAGAACGGTTTGGCAGCAGAACTCGCTGAGATACTTGAGCCTGTGAGGAGATACTTCGCGGGTAACTCGGAAGCCCGTGAATGTTTAGAGATTGTGCGTAAAGCTAAGATAACAAGGTAAACCCGGTTTGTCTACTCGGCTGAAAGAGAAAGAGGAAAAAATCCTTCAAGTTCTTGAGGCGTTGGCGGAATCGTCTGCCAAGGGAACGCCTATCGTGGTGGAAGGGATAAAAGATGTTGCCGCCCTTCGCGCTTCAGGAGTGGCGGGCACGGTGCTGACGGTGAAGACAGGCGGAAAATCCTTTTTGGACGCTGTATCTGAAATCGAGAAGATGGGCGTGTCAGGAGTAATTCTTCTCTTGGATTTTGACAGACGCGGAAAAGAAGGAACAAAACGGCTCAAACATAGCCTTGAAAGAGCTAAAATAAAGCCCAACGTCAAGTTCTGGCGTGAGCTTTCAGCTTTGGTGGGAAAAGAAATTCAGTGTATAGAAGGCTTGACTGCTTACATGGTTACGCTTAGAATCAAGATTGGCTTGGCGCCCCAGCAGGATAAGCCGTGAGTGCGAAACAGTTCAGGGCAGCGCGCGCTAAACCTAAATCATGCTTGTCAAAAACTCATCGATAACATAGAGTACTATCTTACACCAAAAATCTATGAACGCACTTATCGAAAGCAACACAAGAGACCATACATTCACAGTATTAAGCGAAAAAAGAAAATAGCTTTTCCTCAACTGTGGAAACAGTCAAAATTCAAATTCAAATATTTCAAAGTAAAAACCTATGAGGGCGGCGGAGTTCTCCATATTGCCCCCAGGAAACCTCGTTCTGTTCCAATGATACCTTACAGGTGGCTGCTTAACCAGTGGCATAGAATTTGGAATAGTACCAATGTTTCTATTTCAGAAATAGCGGTTACTGACTGTAAAGGCTTGGGCTTGTATATGGTTAGGCAATACTTTGCGAAACCACCCGTTCTTAGCGCGCGCTGAAGATTGCCTACGCAGACTCAGGATAAAAGCCGCCTCGAAATTCCAGAACCCAGTTCTATTAACTATCACCTTTAAGTCCTATCGTCATTGGGGAGGCTCAAAGCTTGCAGAAGTAACCAATGGAAATCTGCTCATTATCAAGAGGGTGTTGAGACACAAGAGTGTCCAGAGCACAATGAAGTACATACACACAATCGAGTTCAAGGAAGGGGATTACGAGGAAACGATTGCAACCACATCTGAAGAGATAAGGCATTTAGGCAAAGCTGGCTGGGTAAAATACGATGAAATAGTAGAAAACGGAGTACCGATGCATTTCTATCGCAAGCCAAAGCGATTCGGCGGACTAAAAAATACGGGCTGATAAAATATTTTCTCGGTCGATAAGTTTTTATGTACCGCTTAAATTTCTAAGGTAATTGCGTTAAAACGATAGGACCAAAGGATTGATTAACTAAGATGGTACGAAAAGCGCGAATCCGCTTAACAAGCACCGATTACCTCAAGCTGGAAGAGGTATGCGAAGAACTGAAATCCATAGCTAACAAAACAGGCGCCAAAATCAACGGTCCAGTCCCGCTGCCCACAAAGCGACTCAAAGTGCCCGTTTTGAAGGCTCCATCTGGCGAAGGAACAGCCACGTGGGACAGGTGGGAAATGCGCATCCACAAACGTTTAATAGAAATTGACTCGGAAGAGCGCGTTATGCGGCGCATCATGCGCATCCGCGTGCCCGAGGAAGTCCACGTAACAATCGAACTAATCTAAATTTTTAAAACGCCTTGTTTTTAGCTTGCTTCGTTTAAAACATAGGTAACGATAAAAACAAAAGGTAGGCAACAGCCGTTAACGCTGCGCTTGCAGCGAACGCCAAAGCCCAAACCATCTTGTTCCAATTAAAAATTTTAAATCCATCAAGAATTCCAATGGGTATAAGATTGAAAACAGCAATGTAGCCGTTGAAAAGTGCGCCCAACACGAAAATCCAGGAGATAGGCGTGGGGGCAAAAGCAGCAGTCACAAGTGCGGTGGACAAGATAATATTGGTTGTGGGTCCCACGATTGAGATTTTTCCTATTTCATCCACGCTGGCGGGTCCAGAAATCATAACGGCGCCTGGAGAGATTATTTTGAAAGCCACTGGTAAAATCATGAAAACAGCGGTTAGCACACTGCCCCACAGTGTCAAACGAAACTCAGCCCATAATCCTTGTCTTTGTGCAGTTACTTTGTGTGCTATTTCATGAACCACAAAAGATGTGGTAAAAATGGCCGCAGAGACGGATGCAATAAGCGCTAAATCTCCGCCTAAAGAGCCTGTGAAAAAAATGTACGATACGCCAACTCCGATGACAAGTAGCACGGCGACCGCTAAGTGTTTAAGCTCTTTCGGGCTGAAATAGACGCGCCCCCTAGTTTTGCGGGGCATCCCGTAAGTGACCCTGTACTCGTACGAGTTGGCTCCCTGCGGCATCACAGCGTCTTCCTTTCTTTGGGCACGGGCAAGGTCCATGCGGGGGCAGTTGTGGTTTTCAGGCAACCGATGCTCAGTGCAGAACAGGTCTCCGCAGTAAGGACAACGAAAAGGAAGAAAGGTTTCCTGTCCACACTTTCGGCATTTCATACGTTACGCGTCCTTTTTCAGGGTAAAAAGCAAGTAGGCGTTTATATGTTTCCCTCCGAAAATCGACAGATAAACCATGGGCTTGTGCCAAACGCTTAAAACAGTCAACTCAGAACTAAATCCAGAAAGCAAAAACCAATAATTTACAGGAGAGTTAACCAACCACTTGAAAGCCTTCAGCTTCGTCCACGCCTCAGACCTGCACCTGGGCTACTCGCAGTATGGCTTAGACGCCAGACGCCAAGACTTCGACAACGCCTTCGCTGAGATCGTGGAAAAAACCATAGAGCTGAAGCCTGATTTCATGATAATCGCCGGAGACCTGTTTCATCAAGCACGCCCCTCCAACGTCACATTGGAGAACGCCATACGAAGCTTCAAACGCCTGAGAGACGCAGGAATCCCCGTTTTAACGGTGGACGGCTCGCACGACTCCGCGCCCAACACGATCACGGGGACAATCTTGCATCCGCTGGACAGCGCAGGCTTAATCTACCACCTGCCTAGGCATGAGGGCGCGTGCTGGCGTAAACCCGGTTGCTGCTACGTTTACGGCGTGCCAAACTTCCGCACCCGACGCAAAACGGAAGAGGCGCTTCCAGCGTTTATGGCTGAACACCCACCTGCACCTGACGCAGAGGTCAGCAACATCTTCGTTTTCCACATGGCCGTGGACTTGCCGAGTGTGAAGCCGCCCTACATTGAAGCAGAGGCTCCGCCCGAACTACTTCCTGACAGCTTTGATTATTACGCTGCGGGTCACGTGCACAAGCGTTTCGTGGGCAAGTTTAAATCTGGGCTTTTGGCTTACAGCGGGTCCACGGAAACCGTCAGCTACGACGAGGCTAAACAGGAAAAGGGCTTTTACCACGTCAAAGTGAGCGACAAAGGCAAATTCTCGTCTGAATTCATGGAGCTTAGCTCTCCCCGCAAGTTCGCGATTCTGGAGCAGGAGTTTTCAGGCATGACCTCGGCGAAAATCACTGACATGGCGGTTCAGCTTATCAAGGGCGCAGACGAGGAGGGCGCCGTGATAATTCCGGTTTTGAAGGGCGTGTTGCCCGCTGAAGCTAGCCGTGCGGAAGTGGACATTGCCCGAATCCGGGGTGCCGCGGAGAAAGCTTTGCTGGTGCATCCAGTTATTTTGCTTAAGGAGAGCGCTGTTTCCGATGAGATTGTGAGGTCGATTTTTGAGAGTGAGTTTAAGGATTTGAAGACGAAGGCGTTTGAGTATTTTCTGCAGATTTTCGGAGAAAGGTACAGCCGTGAAGAAGCGGATATGATAGCGCGTTCCGCCATCGCGCTGATGGAGCCGTTGACAAAGAAGCAGGAGGAAAAGGTCAAGCAGACCATAGAGGAGCTTCTGCGATGAAAATCGAGATAGTTCAGCTGGAGAACATCCGTTCGCACATCAAGTCCACGGTGCCTTTCACGCGGGGTTTCAACTGCCTTGTGGGCGGCTTGGGCACTGGAAAATCCAGCGTCCTGTATGCCGTGGACTTTACGCTGTTCGGCGAACCTATTGGAAGAAGTTTTGAGTATTTGCTACGTGAAGGTGCAGACTCCGCTAAGGTCACGGTTCAGTTCAGTCAGAATGGGCGAACCTACAAGCTTGTCCGCGGGATTAAAAGGCGTGGGAAAGGCATAGGCCAAGACATCGAGGAGCTTAAGCTATTTGAAGATGAGACGCTTATTGCCAGCATGAAAACCGGTGCCATAGCCGAGCAGTTCAAGGCGATAACGGGGTTGGATAAGGACCTTTTCCGCGAGATAGTTTGGATGCGGCAGGAACACTTGAAGGAACTACTGGACGCCACGGCAAGGGATAGGCAGCGACGCCTAGACGAGCTGTTTGGCTTGTCTGATTATGAGACGGCGTGGAGCAACATCGCCGTCTACCAGCGTGATTATGAAACGGAAAAAAGAGTTTACGAGAAAGACCCCGACGTGGT
>CAZZLA010000064.1:6255-7253 GCA_964655035.1 uncultured Candidatus Bathyarchaeia archaeon
CCGAGTAACTGAAGAGTTCACGCGCTTGGAGGTGGAACTGCAGGATGCCTTGGGTAAGCTGGCTGGAGCCAAAAGAACACTCGAAGATGCCGATATGAAACTGGCGAAGCTGGAAGAAAAGAAGCGGCAGGTAGAAGAACTCAAACGGAAAGAAGCCCGAATCCACGCTAACATCTCAGGCGTAGCTGACGCGTTGTCGTCGTTGAATCAGCGGGTTGAAGGCAAAAAAACCATACTTGACAACCTGAAGCAGCGCCAAAACTCGTTGGATTCGCAGATGTCGACCTTCAAGAACGCGCTTGAAGACGCGGGGGTGCCTGCGAACCAGCCCATTGAAGCGTTGCGCGGGCAGCTGGCTGCTTTTGATGACGAATTCTCCAATCTGAAGGCGGAGCAGGAAGCCACTGCGCGGAACTTGCAGGCTGACCAGAAGCGCACGGCGTCGTTGTCAATGGAGAGCCGCTGTCCGCTTTGTCTGCAATCTTTGAACGAGGAGTATAAGAACGGTTTGATGCAGAGGATTCAGCAGGAAAACGCGGAGAGACAGAACAGGATAACGCAGCTGCAATGTGAAATTGAGAAGATGCAGCGAACTAAGGTCGTAGTGAACGAAGCGGTTTCGAACCTGCAAAAGCTCACGACGCGAGGTGAAGAGTTGAAGGCGCGATTGAGCGAAGAGGAGCGGAACTTAAGTGACTTGGCAACTGAGGTTGAGGCGAAACGGCAGCTTCAAACGGAGTTGGCTGGGCAGCTTGAGGCGTTACGGTTAGAGATAGTAAGGTTCGACTTGGCGGACCTAGAAGCCGCACGCCTGCAACGGGAACAGGCGTTTGCGCAATATTACCGTGTGGAATCTGAGTTGCGCACAAAGGAAAGCCGTAAGAAAGACTTGTTGACGCGGTTGGATGAGACCAAAGAGCGCATTGATCATGCGCAGGAAAAGCTGGAACGCATGCAGAAAATCGCCCGAACCGTCGAAGTCCTCGGAGCCATCCGTG
>CAZZLA010000065.1:0-7248 GCA_964655035.1 uncultured Candidatus Bathyarchaeia archaeon
TTCAGGCGTCTAGGTGCTCATCTTTGTCGGAGAAGTTTAGGCTACAAAAAATTAAAAGAAATGTTGAGGATTGTTTATTCTGCGCCTGTTATGACTATGTTGAAGCTGAAACTTGTGAGGCTACCGGTGTATGAATCTACCGTCAGTGTTATTGTTGCAGGAGTTGACTTTCCAGGGTCTAGGACTGTGTTTTGTTTATTCCAGGTTAGCGTCAGGTAGTCGTCGGCGTTTGTTGGTGTCCAGCTTTCTGTTGCCATGCTGAGTGTGATTGGGATTGTGCCAGTGTTTTTCACGTATACTGTTTTGCTGGTTGAGTCGCCTGGGTCTATTGTTCCCCATGTGATTGATGTGCAGTTTTGGTTGCATTGGCTGTTTGAGTAGACGCCTACATTTACTGATGATACTGTTCCGTTTGATGCCACTGTTTGCGTGGCGATTATGCCTGCGGTTACTAGGGTTAAGAATACGCTTGTGGCCGCGAGTGCTATTATTAGTCCTGATGAGAGTTTTGGTAATGCCATTTTCTTCTCGCCCTTTTCTGTCTTGAGTCCGATGTCTAAAGTGTTAATAAACATTATTGTTGTTGAGGACAACACATCTACATCTCCTGCACGCGGAAAACAGAAATCCGCCTCATCGCGAAACAAAAAAGATAAACCTGTCGAACTAATTCACCACAACAATTTTCTCGAACCCCGCCAAAACGCGCCCGAGTCACAGCACAGCTTTGCGGGCAATTCCACCAACCACTCCAACAAAACTGGCATGCGCCTCAAAAACGACTATTACCCTATAGCTTTATAATTAGGCAACCAAATGTTTCGTTTCCAAGGGGGAAAAAGCTTCGTTTGCTGTTGGTCACATGGGGATAGCGTACCTGCTAGCCAAAGTATCCGGGAAACTCCTTAAAGTTAACTTCAATATGCCCTTAGTTCTAGTTCTTTCAATATTCCCTGACATCGATATAATTTTCCAGTTTCTCCTCAGTTCGCATATACATCGAGGTCCAACACACTCCATAATAACCGCCATACTAGTTTTTATCCCTGTCTTCGTTATCTACCGCAAAAAAGCAACGCCTTACTTCGCTGCATTAGCTTCCCATTCGCTAATAGGCGATTTTTTTATTGGAGGCCAGATCCAGCTTTTTTGGCCATTGTCCACCCAAAAATTCGGACTACCTGAACTGGGTTTTCCTTACATTAGCATAGATAGCTCAATAAACGTCGCACTTGAACTCACGATATTCGCCATAGCTACCGTAGTCATGTTCAAAACCCGTGATATACACGCTTTTTTTAGGAAACGCAAATTAAATCTTGTTTTAGTTGTACCAATCTTCACGGTTTTGCTGCCAACATTCGTAGGTTACCCGTTACATGTTCCCTTCCTGTTGGTGCTGCCGCACCTGTTTTATTTGGTGCTGTTTGCCATAGCGGTTTTAATCGTGCTCGAAGACTTTTTCTAATGTAAAAGGAGCTTGGAACAGCCACTTCTTACCCGGTTGTTTAATATTGTTTTTCTTTACCCCTCTACTGGTTTCTGCATTGTATTTCTATTAGGATCCTATTAGGCGGCAAATATGCTGGTTTGTCAAGAAATCTTTTCTTGCTTAGCTTCTAATTAAGCATGAGAATGGATGTATTGTTTTTCCATAAAAATTCTGGTTTTGTCAGCTGTACGCATCCAAAAGTTTGCCCTATAACAATGCTTATCTTTCAAGTTTTCATGGTTTACTTTAAACAGAAGAAATAGAGTGACTGTAGGATGGTTAATGAGCACCCAAGAATCACGCGGGAGAAAAAAACTATTGAAGCGATGATTCATTTATACTGCAAGAACAAGCATGAACCCTATGGGACGCTTTGCCCTGAATGCGCTGAACTTTGCGAGTACGCTAAGATGAGGTTGGATAAGTGTCCTTTCCAAGAGAAGAAATCCACGTGTGGCAAGTGTTTAGTGCATTGTTACCAGCCTCAAAGAGAGAGAAAGTGAAGAAAGTTATGAAGTATTCAGGACCGCGAATGCTTTTACATAATCCACTTCTCGCGATGCATCACGTTATCGATGGACGCAAGAAGCCAGAGAAACTGACTAAGAAAAAAAGATAGTGTTCTGCAATGGTGTTCCGTGTGGAATTCGCCTTACAAAACGTAAAAACTAAATACTGCAATAACTGCTGTGTTTCTCTATGGTAAAGAAGAAGAGACAATCCCGTCTAATCGTACTCCTTGCTCTTTTATTGTTCGTGATTATTATTCTAGCTATTATAATATTCACAAATTTGGGAATGCAGCCCGCTCAAGCTGCGGTACCAGGAGTTGCTAAAGGTGACGTTTTCACTTACGACGTTATGGGTATAGTGAACTCCAAAAGCTCTGATGCAGAAGTGCCATCGCAATTCTTAGATTTAAACAATACTGAATGGTACAAAGTCACTGTGGCTGATGTGTCCGGTCCGGAGGTCTCAATTGATACTACTCAGCATTTTAAAAATGGAACCGAAGTTACAGGAACTGGTACTGTGAATGTAGAAACAGGAATAAATAGCCCTGTGAACGGCTTTTGGACAATCTTCGCATCTAATCTTAGGGAAAATGACAGAATTCGTCCTAATGGACCCGAAAGATCTACTGTTAACATGACCATACCCACAGACTATGGCGCAGGCGGCATAAGAGAAACAAACACCTTGTCTATTATCACTTCATACGTCGACCAGGATAATGCCGACAAAACATACACCGAGTATGGTAACACCTACTTTGACCAGCAGACAGGCATGCTTGTTAAATTGCGCTACATATCAGTTTACACTGATCCTCAAGTGACGCTGCAACTTTTATGGGAACTCAAAGAGACGAACCGTTGGGCCATCTCTTAATTAACATAACTTGATGTCACCTCATTAGAAAAACGCTAAAGTTGTGGTGGTTCTAATGGGTACACATTTTTACCTTTCTGCTTTTTTCAAAAGTTCCTTTGTGTTCTTGAGTGAAATTCGATAGAAAATTACAGTTAAAACGGTAGCTATGACCGCGCTAATCACAAGCGCCAGAAACGGATCCAAAACCAAGCCATCAAACAAGTTAGGAACAAACGCCGAGAGTACTGATGAAGCAACATATGGGAAAAACGGTGCCAAAATTGCTAAGCCTGCTAGGGCGCACTCTCCGAGGCTGAGATAAACTGTTCTTTGACGTATCATTCTAGGCCTAGGCGTCTCGGTGAAGTCGGCGCCTCCTATGCCGTTTGACAGCGAAACTGCACCGATGGCAAAAATTAGGAAGACCCCTTCAAACAAGGCTATGATGGCGGCTCGAAATGTCGAATGATATATTAAAGATCCGATTATGCCCGTGATCACTAAGACTATGAGCGAGAACAGGACAATGAAGAAAAACTTGCTCTTCACCAGACTACGAGCTGAAATCGGAGAGGCAAAAATTCTCCATACCGCTTGACCCTCTTCACCTATCATGAAGTTACCTAAGGTCATGGCCATGACGGCGGCTGGAAAAACAAAAGTGTAAGCAGCCAGGTAAGTAGAGACCTGAAACGGTGCAGGTGAGCTCGTTGACCCGAAAGTCTGAAAAAACGGCACTATGATGATTATAATGGGGAATATGAAAATTGTCATCAACTCGCGTCGGCGCGTGAAAGCCTTCAAATCTTTTCTGATTACCGCTGCTTCAGGCGAGGAGAAGCCAAGTCTGCCTAACAAGCCCGTTTTGGGAGCGTAAACCCCATGGGAAACCGTTATGGCTGGCGGCTCGTAAAGCCCAAATCGCCTGTTCAGCGAAGTAGCAAGGAGGAACAAGCCAGCGATGAACAGGATAGAAACGGCCATGAAAACCAGCCCAATAACCAATTCGCCGCTCATGAAAGAGTATAACAGCGCCAAACCCGGCCACACGAAAGGAACAAACCACGCCACAGTCTGAATTGACGCAACATTCTGGATAAACGTGACGATGCCCGAACCGTAGAATACGTAAAAATAAAGAATGTAGAAAACGATGAAGAATACCATGGACCCAGCGAACCTAACCCACACCGCCGCTCGACCCGTAGACTTGTAAACTGCTCCAATAAATCGAACCTGCAATATCCTAAAGACCTCTGTTGTGGCGCTTGCCATGAAAGCAGCTGCGAACACCGCAAGAGAAGTCGCCACCGCCGGAATGACCAAACCCCCGAATGAAGAAAACGTAATAATCGCCGTGGCGATAAACACCACTGAGGCGAGTGGAAAGCCCATTAAGCTAGCCAAGACAGACGCTAAAGTGTGCTCCTGCCAAGTAACAGGCAGCCAATACGGCACCTCTGACGAGGCGCGGACGCCGCTTCTTTGAATCTGCTGGAAAAGCGTGAAAACTACACTGTAGATCAAAACAAGCGTCGGTAGCGAGAGGAAAAGGCTCAACGCGGCATCTTTGAAGTCGCCTATCGCGCTCACGTCTGACGCAGCAATAATGTTGTACACCACCCCGCTCAGCAAACCGGCAGCTATGCCGACGCCTAGGGCAGTCCAATAAGGCCAGTAAGCTAGAAAACGGTTTTCATGGTAACGGGTGAGTTTTCGCCCTCTGATTAGCCTACCAGATTTTCTGTCAACCTGCATCAGGATGAGAACGTTCTTCCAGTTCATTTCAAGAGTTCCTCAACGATGGCTCTTGTGTCGCCTGTACCCGTGAGCTTCAAGAAAATATCTTCCAGACCTGAATCAGGCAGCTTAGACATTTCCCTGAGTTCCTTCATGTTACCCAACGCCAACAGCTTCCCCTCATACATAATGCCTATTCGATCGCACACTGCCTGAGCTATTTCCAGCACGTGTGTGGACATAATAGTGGTTACGCCCTGCATTTTCAGCTGGTTCAGAAAATCTTTGATGATGCGTGCCGACCGCGGATCCAAAGCGCTTAAGGGCTCATCTAGAATCAACAGTTTCGGTCTGTGAAGAAAAGCTGAAATCAACGCCACCTTCTGTTTCATTCCATCCGAGTACCCGTTTATCATGTCCCCTTCACGGCTCTCAAGCTGCAAAGCTTTCAGGTACTCGTTGATTCTATTTTTCTTTTCTTCCGCTTTCATAGCGTATATGTCGCCTATGAAGTCCAAATATTCGATTCCAGTTAAGAACTCGTATAAGCGTGGTGATTCGGGAACGTAACCCACCTGTTGCTTCACGGCTACAGGGTCTTTTTGAACATCAATCCCCAACACGCTGATTGATCCTGTGTCGGGCGTGACTAAGCCCATAAGCATCTTGAGCGTAGTTGACTTTCCTGAACCATTTGGTCCTAAGAGTCCGAAGATTTCGCCAGTGTTTATGGTTAAGTCAAGCTGATTCACCGCTAAAATCTCGTTGTAACGTTTCACAACGCCTTTCAGTTCAACAGCTACGGCACCGTTCACTGTCCAACCCCTCGAATGCAATAAGGAATGAGAACTATATTTAAGGCTAACGTGTGGGCTTTTCACGCCCCGTTCATTCAGGCTGCCGCTTCTCCTTCATTCAACTTTAACAAACGCCCGTTTCCACCAAATAACCTTAAATCGGAGTCCATGCAACTCTGATACCTAGCTGAGAAATTAATGACCAACATTATCGAAACCTTCAAACTAACAAAAACGTTTAACGGGCTCACGGCAGTTAACCAGCTCGACATTAGCGTTGAGTCTGGTGAGATTTTCGCCTTGCTTGGACCGAACGGCGCGGGAAAAACCGCCACAATCTCCCTGCTGTGCACCATTTTAAAGCCCACTTCTGGCACCGCGAAAGTCAACGGTTTCGACATTGTTAAGGAGTCTATGCAGGTACGCAAGTCGATAGGCATAGTCTTCCAAGACCCCAGCATCGACGACAGGCTGACTGGGCGAGAGAACGCGCGCGCTAACTGAGACGTCTCATTTACCTGTCGCTTCTCGGGGCTCTCGGAACCCTCGCACTTCTGCTTTTCCCAGAATACACTTTGCTGGCTCTCTTCGGACATCGACGTTACTTCTGGTTGCACGACAGCTGAACTTTTACAAAATCATAATTATGCTGAAACGCTTCGTCCAAAACACGCGAAGGCTATACTTGGAAAACAGGCTTAAACTTCGCACTGGTTTTAGAGGTTACAGGGATAGTGAGCTAGAAAACAGTAGCCGAATGTGCCGTTGAGCACGGTTGCCGCGTAAAATCGTTTCTCGCTTAGATGTGAACAGAAAGAAAACTGGAAAAGCCGTGTTTCCGGCAGTTACTTGTTTGTCATCTCGTTGATCTGCTGTTCCATCGCGTGCCCGCGACAATAAACCAACGCTTTTTTTACGCCTGGCACTTTCTTCGCGGCGTTCTTTATGTCGCTGGCTAGTTTGAAAGCTATGGGGCAGAAAGGGCTTGTTGGAATGAATTCCACTTTGACGACGCCAGGTTCTTCTTCCTTCACGTTCGTAATCATTTGCATTTCGGCGAAAGTCATTCCTGTTTCAGGGTCAGGTACTTTGCCGACTTCTTCGTGGACTTTATCTTCAAGTTCAGTCAAACGTTTTCACCTTTCATGTTCTCCTACTATGATTAAGCATTGAGCGGAGCATATAAACTGTCATTTCGCTCCTTTTCTAGATTAATGCGTTTTTCCAGACATTAAAGTGATATACTTTTTCTGCGCTGTTCCCATGAGCCAAAGTATCCGTTTCCATAGATCAGGTCACGACGAAAACAAAAAGTTGTTAAGAACATTCACACATTATACTAGTTGGGTGCGAGGAATGCCTGATTCAGAGGAAGAAATTTACTCAACTATGTTCAGTTCTTTGAAGCATCCTGTACGCCGCAAGATCCTCCGTATGCTTTCGGAGGAAACAATGACTTTTTCGCAATTGCTGGAAGCCCTTGGAATCACCAGCTCCCATTTGACGTATCATCTTGAAAACTTGGGTGAACTATTATCCAAAGATGCTATTGGGAAATACCGTCTGTCCACGTTCGGCGCGGCCTCTGTGGAAACAATGAAGATCGTGGAGGAAGCACCGGCTGTTCGGTCAAAGCACGGTTTCCCCTTGTCTTTAAGGTGGAGGTCGCTTCTGGTAGTGCTTGTTATAGCGGTTGTTCTTTTGGCGAGTATGTCTTACGTGCAATATGCGTCTTTTAACCAGCTTTCTGGCGATCATGAAGAGTTAGAGTCAAAGTACGATCAGCTGTTGTCGTGGAGCGCCAGCACAGACGACGCGATTACTTTCCTTCAGGATGTCATCCAA
>CAZZLA010000066.1:0-7217 GCA_964655035.1 uncultured Candidatus Bathyarchaeia archaeon
CAGAACCTTTGAAAGGACGTGCTCGATCGATTGAAGCGTGGAAAAAGCCTACGATGACGATTGAAGGGTTATGAACAGAATCTGAATCATGTCTTGGAAGAAACAGATGACACCACAAACATCGAAAACACGAAAAAACTAGGGTTGATAATAGTTCGCGGGGACAACGTGGTTCTTATTTCTCCTCCACCCAGGTGACATATTGTGGGAAAAGGTACACCTTCTTTTGGTAAGCATGCGAGAAAAGTCGTGCATATACGCTGTAGGCGTTGTGGTAGACACGCTTATCACGTGCGCAAAAAACGGTGTGCAGCATGTGGCTATGGAGAAACCACGACGATAAGGAAATATTCGTGGCAGACGAAAACGCTTCAGAAGCAGAGAGTGGCGTAAGCCGTTTTCTGTTTAAGGTTAAAAATGTTCTTTGCTTTTTAAGTTAATTGGGTAAAAATGAGAGGTTAGCGTTTGTTTCTTAATGGTTTACTGTGCCGTAGTAGCCTTTGTCGATTTTGACGAAGATGAGTGGGCCTTTGCTTTGCGCCATTTCTCGTGCTTTTCTTAGGGAGCTGTTTACGGCGGTGAAAAGTCGTTCCTTGTCTTTGAGGTGTTTCATGCGTTTTTCGCCGAGTTCCATCTTGAGAAGGTTCTCTGAAAGGATTTCGGTGCCGCAGATTTCGCCGTTTTTTATGAGGGTGGCTACCACAACCTCTTGGACTTCTTGTTTGCGTTCAACTTTTTCCCAGAATTGCTGAGCGTTCTTGAGGGTTTTTGTGACTTTTTTCCATTTGTTTGCGTTTTGGTTGCCGATGAGCAGTTTGACGCGTTCTTTCCATTTCTTGAGCCATATGCCAATCCAGACAGTTAGGAATTCTTCTAGTTCATCTGGGTTTTCTTTAAAGAGTTTCTCCAGTTTTTCCACTAGTTCGCATTGGCTTGCTCTTTTTCCGATGAGGTCCCAGTGATATTTGAGGAAGTTGGTGAAGTCTTGGCAAGCTACTTGTAGAACTTTACGGTCTGAGCCTGTCACGTCTAAGGCTGAATCAGCTTCTTTTAGTTTTTCCCCTACCATTATTTCTAGGAAGTTCATTTGAATTCCCGCTCTGAAACCTTCTCCATGTTAATTAGAGTTGTAGGTTTATATTAACTTTATTTTCTGTGGGCATATAACTGCTTTAGGCGGGTTTTAGCAATATTTCGTTCCTAGACATATGATTTCTCCATGCCTTGGGTGTTTTACTGGATGAAGTTTGGGAGCATATTGATGTCTTTCAAGATTAAATCGGGGTTTTCCTTCGCGAGTTCTTCTTGGGAGAAGAGTCCTGACAGGACTGCTGCAATTTTTGCGCCTGCTGCTTTTCCAGCTTTTATGTCGGAGATGGAGTCGCCTACGATGATGCAGTCGCAGATTTGAGCGTCTATGGCTTTTACGCATTTTATTAGTGCTTCCGGTGAAGGTTTCGGTTTGTGCGTGTCCAAGGCGGTTACTACGTGGGTGAAGTACTTTGCGATGCCGAAGTGTTCTAGTTCGTTTATGATGTTTTCTTTTTTAACGGAGCGCATGGTTATGAGGGCGAGCTTGGCTTTCTTAGAAAGAGTGTTCAGCGTGGTTGAAACGTTTGGGAAGAGTTTGGTTTTTTCCGGTGTTATGGAGTAGTAGGTTCTTAAGTATATTTCCAAGAATTTTTGTGTGTCGCCTTTTATGATGTCACTGAGTGGCTGTTTCCGTTCGAGTCTTCGGGGAATCTCCAGAGTGGCTTCTGCTTCGGGCGGTTTTTGCCCAATTGCCTGAAACGCGGTTCGCGCTGCTTCATAGTAGGCTTCTCGCGAATCCACGATGGTGCCATCCAAATCCAAGAAAATGCCTTTCGCCTTTAACTTTGCTTCGTTCATACGCAGAGTCTCTGTTTTGCCTAGTGTTGAGTGGCTGTTTCTTTCTTAAACCTTTTTTGTGTTGGCTACTCTGGTGCTCGGAAAAATTTATGCCCATCTATATATTTTACAGCCGAAAAACCCAGTGTTAAGCAGGGATTGCCAGTATAAAAGAAGGCACTCATGACAGCAATTATCATTTCGACTCTTCTATTCTCAGCATTAGCTGGAATCCAGTTTATTAATTTGGGAAGAGCAAATCCGATTCATAGTATTTGGATTTCTGAGGGAGATGTAGCCTCTGACCGTAAGACAAAACCACCCACAATTTCAATACTAGCTCCCGAGAGAAACAATGTTTATTCGACAGATAACATTTCCCTCTCCCTAAAAGCGAGAATCGGAGATTCAGTAACTGCTTATTATCCTGTCCTAAGAGAAATTTACTGTGAAACAGATTGGCAAACAAGCAAAATCTACTTTTATAATCACAGTTGGAGCAGCCTCCACCCAAGTAGCTTTGAAGTCATTAACCTTACTGAAATACCTGCTGGAAATCACACGATAATGGTGTACGCGGTCGAAAGTGGAAAGTACCTTACACATCGTGGTCCTAAAGGTTCTGGACTCAACGCTATCAACTACGCATATTACTACGTTAATTTCAACATAACTGATTGCGCATTAGTAAGATTCACCGTTGACACTACTCCTCCAAAAGTTAGAGTCTTGTCTTTACAAAACAAGACATATGGCTCATCAGATTTGCCATTAAATTTTGAAGTGGACCTGACGGTTTCGCAAATCACTTATAGTTTGAATGGGCAGGGAAATGTGACCATCTCTGGAAACACTACGTTAACAAACTTATCTTATGGAGATCATAACGTAACAATTTACGCAACTGATGAAGCTGGAAACACTGGAGCGCCAGAAGCCATCATCTTCAGCATAGCAGAGCCGTTCCCAACAACGATGGTCATAGCGCCTATAGCATTAGTGGCTGTCTGCGGTGTGGGTCTGGTAGTCTACTTCAAGAAGCGCAAGCGATAAGCTGGAACTTTGCTTTAAGTTTCGCTAACCTATCTTAAAGCCGAGGAAAAAGCCCACTGCGAAGCTTCCGATAAACGGTATAAGCGCAATCAACCCGACAAGCCACGAAGCGGCTTGACTAGCGCCGCCGAGCCACCCGCCGACCGCACTCCATAACGCGCCAAAGTTAATGCTTGTAATGTCGCTTGCTCCGAGATAGAGCAGCGCAGCGATGAAGATACCTATCACGATAAGGAAGATTTTGGCGATTTTTTTGAGGGCGAAACCAACCACAACCCCTCCGACCGCGCCAAGCCCAAACTCATAAACAACAGGTGTTAAGACCTCACTCAAGTAGCCCACCGTCCGATGCCATGGCACGCATACCCTAAATGCGTTTCCCAAAAACTGTCCAACACAAATACACATCAAGGGGGCCTCTCGCCTACAGAGAATGCCCGTTTTCAATCATACCCTCAGCTTCTATACGATGCTTTTCCAGCCCATAACGCCTCAACGGCTTAGTCAAATGTCTCTGCGACCTCGTCGAAGTCACATACAGCCCAGGCTTCAGTTCCCTTTCCACCGCAAGCCGCACCTTTCGGGCGTCAGGAAATCTTTTGCCACACTTCTTGCAGCGAAAGCCTTGACCTTTACCCATGGACTCCAACCGCTTCCCGCATTCTGGGCACGCAGGATTTTCCAGCACAAACTTCGGCGCAACCGCCAAAACCTTGATCTTTTCAAGATTTATCGTCAAAAGCCTGCCCGCCGAAGGCTTCCACACCGCACCGTAAACCTCCACGCCGTCATTCACCATGAGTTTCCTCGCCACCTTGCGAAGAGCACCCGTCGGCTCGTAAGCGGCACAATCAACCTCGCCAGTCTCGTCCTTAAAAGAAAAAACCACGTGCCGCAAAGGAACAATCCGCGGATTCCGCGAAACAACACCCTCAACAACAACCGAGCTATACGGCACCACCTGATTTAATGCTGCGACCCGTGTGAGGTGCGCGTCGGTGCCCTGGTTCGAACGGAAAACCAGCCACCTGCCCACGGGCTCCAACGACTTAACCAACCCGAAGGCCTTCTGGACGGTTTCAGCGGTTTCTCCTCTAATCCCGAACAATATAGGGTCTGGACCCCGCGGCGTGATAACCACTCTGCCCTTCTCCAAATCCACGTTGTTAAACGTGTAAGGCCGCGTCAACCTGTCCATTTCAAAAATAGACGATTCATCCACTTTTCTCTTTACACCAAAGTTTTCCGGAACCCGATACGCGATTAATTCGTAGGTATAGTCATCTTCAAGGGTTCCGCCAATCGCCGCCAAAGCGCCGATTATTCCCCTACAGCTCTTAAAGCCCAAAGCTTCACCCCCAAACTTCGTAATAATCCTTGTGGCTTCTTTCAAGGTTACGATGCCCGTTACGGCGTTTTTAGCGAAATCTTTAATCTCATCTGGAATTTTCTCGTTCTGGAAGAAAACTATTCCGGGATTTGTGCCTTTAAACGCCAGATCAGAATTCTTCTCAACCAAGTTTATGGCGGCTTCTTTTATTTTGCCTTCAAGCCCCGAGGCATGTTTGATTCTGAGGCACAGGGCGCCGTTGCCTCTTGTTTTCCACGGCACGTTGGGATTAAGCCTAATCAGACTTGGATAATCCAGAAACGTGACGTTTAGCCTTTCCAGTTCTTCTACAAGGAGGGCGGTGACGTAGGTTGTGCAGCCCTTTCTCGTAGAATCAGTATCATCCAGTCCTATGTGCATTACCTGTTGGTTCATCAACCGCAACCGTGCTCTCCGGCTGTTAGAGAAAGGTTGCGCGCAATAAAAAAATTTACGTGAAAATCAACTGCTTTGAACAGTTACGGTCTCGAAAAAAATTGGTGCCGTTTGCGTTTCTGTGATAATCATGGTCAGTTTGGCGTTGACTTTTCCGATTTCCTCGATTTGTTTGGTTATGATAAAAGTTAGTTTGCGCGCGCGCTATGATTTGGGGGTGGTTGGAGTAAGAGGCTTGGGTGCTCTCTTGCTCAAGGGGAATGTAAAAAGATATGGTGGGTTTCCAAACCTCGTAATCCAACCGGCAAAAAACTGTGTGCATCCGCCCATAGTGAGAGTTACTGATGCAGCTCGCCTCACTGTGGAGACATATGCTTTGACTTTTGAAGACTTCTCCCAACTTCCCACTTCCTCGACGACGCACATCATTCTTTTCAACACTAAAAAATTTAAGAGTATGTGACTGTACACGTGCAGTCACATTTAACAAGTAATCACATTTGGCAACGTAGCTGCCATTAGTTTTTGGTTTTTTTACGGAAAAAAGAACTTAAGCTGTTATCTCTTTATAATAATGGTTTCTGGCGTGTACATCCAACTCTTTTGCGTTTTGAAAATTGGTGCCGCACCACGGGCATTTCAATTCTTCCACACCATCACCTTAAAAATAACACCGCTTGGTGCGCTTTAAACATGTGTGATTGTATCAAATTGACAATAAGAGCTTTTTAAGCGGCTAGTTGGCTAATTAATCGTTTTGCTAAACGGGAACAAAAGAAAGGGAAATTTAAGCGTGTTCTATCGTTCTTCTACTACGATCATCGTCAGCGTAGATCTCACTTTGTCAAGTCGGCGGATGCGCCAAGTTACTATTTCTTTCAGTTTGTCCATGGTGTCTGCCTTAACTCGTGCAACTATGTCGTAGACTCCGTATACTGCAGAAGCTTCTTCGACGCCTTCGACTTTTTTAAGCTCCTTAAGTACATCTGACTCGGAACCTATCTCGGTGTTTATCAACACAAACGCTGTAGGCATGTAAACTCCTCAACTATTGTTGTCTCATTGTGCATTAAAATATTTTTCTGAACCCGAGAGAAAGCCCCATGAGTCAAAGGTGCAGAAAGCTCCAAAAAGCCTCATTTTAATTACCAACGCGGAGACTTTGCACCTCCGCTCGAGTAGGAATTGACACGTTAACAGACCTATCCAGTTTTTCTCTGCCAAATTTCACGTTCACTTTGCCGCCTTTGGCATCTGAATAGAACGCCGTTAACGCCGCTGCCGCCCTGATGGCTTTTTTGGTTTTGGCTCCCTGAAGAACAGTTATCGGGCTGCCGACATCAGGGACTTCAAAGTAATAGTCGTTACGCCCCTTCTTGAAGGTTAGAAGCTTGTTTTCCGCCTCGTTTCTCCCAACGATTATCTTGTTTCTGCCAAATCTGAAGTGCCTACCAACTTTCAGCAAAGCCACATCCGCCATGGAACAGCGTTTCTTATGCTGGAAAAGGTCTCGCAGCTTGTCCGCGTACTCTTTATACGTGAGTAAGCAACCGCCCGCTGGACCTGGATACTCCTTTACGTTGAATTCCTCAGCGAGTTTGATTTGCGGCTTCCTCGACCTGCCGCGAATACCCAACAGCTTCTTTCTGTCAACTAAGCCTTTTTTCTCAACAACCGTTTCAGGAAGCACCCGCGCAGACAGGGGCCTCAAAATTCTATCTTTCAAGCCAGCCTCTTCCTCGATTATCTTCATGGCTTTGAAATGCTGCGACATGGGCCTTTCATCGAGAACTTCGCCTGTGAAGATGAACGACGCGCCCATTTCCTCGGCGCATTTCTTCGCCTTTTTAACTATGAATATTCTGCAGTCGATGCACGGGTTCATGTTCTTTCCATAGCCATGCTCGGGCTTTCGCACCATTTTCAAGTAATCCACGTCGGCGTTCAAGCTCTTGAGTGGCACGCCCAGCTGCTCTGCAGCTTCACTTACGTCACAACAGTCTTTTTCGCAGAGGCAAAAAGGGCTTGCAAAGTTAAAGGCTACAACATCTATGCCTTGGTTAAGAATCAGCTTGGTGGCGAGGATGCTGTCTAAACCACCAGAAAACAACGCCAAAGCCTTAATCTTTGTCATACAGCCAGTAAGCTACTCCATCACTCAAATACGAATTAGTTAACTCTACAGCGTGGTACTTAGTTTACAAATGTTTAGAGTCAGCTTACTTTTTTCCCTCCTCGCGCTTCTACTAACAAACATAAATTTAAGTTTACTGCTCAACGCGTACGAGAGGACTGAGCTTTCAGTGTGATAGAAAGGTTCAAGTTTGATGTTTGAAATGTTTATTTTCAGAGGTAGAACCGGCTTTGGTTGAAGTAGATACAAGATTTGACCCTAAGACCCCTCGGAAATTTTCAAAGAAAGAGCAAAAAACCGTTACTCGAACTTTTCGTGTCAGGGAAGAATGGGCTGATGTCCTGAGGATGGAAGCAGAGAAGCAAGGCCTAAGTGTGAACGTTTTAGTGAATTTGA
>CAZZLA010000067.1:0-7164 GCA_964655035.1 uncultured Candidatus Bathyarchaeia archaeon
AAAGAAGCAGCTAAGCCACTTGTTCTGCTTCGTGAAGAATGAAATTCACGCAGAGTTGGAGGATTAAATGTAATGTCGAAAGTCAATGTTGACTGGACCAAGTGCAATGGATGTGGCACATGCGTTGACAGCGCGCGCGACTCAAAGAAATCCGTCCCAGTTAGAGCAGACGACTGCATCCTCTGTATGACCTGTGCGATTTCGTGCCCTACTGGTGCTATAACAGTGGAAGAGAAATAGTGCATTCTGCCCATTGACGGCACACACTTCAAAGTACGCGCGCTAAACTGTGGGAGGTCGCATATATGGTTGAGAGCAGTAATAAGACTAAAAATCCTTTGCGTGTTGTACCAGATGCCCAAGGTTTTCATTTCTACACGGCTGTTGGGGATTATTGCGGAGTAAGTGTGCACAGTTTGGAGGAGTTTGCAGATGCACTTCAACATGTATGTTCCGAAGCTATAGTTTTTCATTTTGAGCGGGGAGATTTTCAGAAATGGATAAGGGACGTAATAGGTGACAGTGAAATAGCCAAAAAACTAGATGACGTAAAAACGTGTGAGCGGCATTTGTCGGCAGAGTCGTGTAGGAAAGAAATTATGGAAAGAGTAAATGTTCGCCTGCTTCAGTTGGAAGCGAATAGGCTGGTAAGCGAAAAGAGAAAAAATGCGCGTTAATCAAGTGTGATCTAGCAGAGTAAATAAGACTATATAATTAGAAAAAGAAAAATAATCATAGATAAAGCGCTAAGCCTATTGACAGCACCAGTTTCAGAGTTGAGGTTGGATAGATTGACACAAGCAGATGACGTTTTGCTGGAGTTAAATAGAAAATTTGCTGCTTATATGAAAAGTGTTTTTCCCTTTCAATATGAGGGCGAAGTCTACCAGTTAATCAACAATTACGTTGCAGCACCTCACATAAGATGTAAAGTCTGTGGAAACTATCCAATAATTGAGGTTTCGGTTATAGAAAGCGAGGATTATCAGCAACTGCGAGTGGGAAATGATTGCATAGATCGCCTAACAAATCGTAAAGTTTCCAGATGGTTTAAAAATTACAGAAAAAAGCGCGAAAACGTCATAAGAAACAGAAAATACATTGATGAGCTTTCACTAATACTTATCGCTTCTCGCAGAAATGTACCCGCCTTTCAGATAAGAGATTGTGATTTTGAAACGCTACGTTTAATGTTGGAGAAAATGGTTAATGGGTTGAATCCCAATAGAAGAGAGGAACAAATAGCTGAATGCTACATAAGGAGAAAAAACAAGGCTTGAACCAGGAATCCCCATTACGCGCGTGCTGCTACAAATTTGATTGTTTCAAAACATGAATTGATTTAACCTTTGTTTGATAAGAAGAAATGTTAGTGTGATGGTTCCGAGTGGGATTTAATGAGTTGCAAATTATTTGTTTTCAGACACGCTGAGACTTTTGATAATTATCATGGGATATTTTCTGGCTGGCGAGATTCGGACCTTACTTCAAAGGGACATGCGCAAGCGCAGAAGATAGCTGAGCAACTTAGGCGAGATCGAATCGATTATGCTTTCACCTCGCATCTTAAGCGAGCTCGGAAAACCCTTGAAATCGTCCTTGAAGCTCATTCGCCAGTTCCGGTTTTCATAGATGATCGTCTTATTGAACGTTGCTATGGCTTGCTGCAAGGTAAAAGCAAGAGGAAGGCTAAGATGGAAAGACCTATATGGCTTGCCAAGGTTCACCGTGGCTACGACTTTTCACCGCCGGAAGGAGAAAGTTTGAAGATGGTTGAAAAGCGAACACTTTCGTTTCTGGTGCAACTTGAAGAGTGGCTTGGACAACACTCGGGTAATGTGGCTATATCTTGCCATGGCAATTCTCTACGTCCAATCCGCCGAGTGTTCGAGCAGCTGAGTTTTAACCAGATGCTCAAGATCGAGACTCCTCAGGACAAAGCAATGACCTACGCGCTTCATGTACACGAGGTTAGCGTTAAAAGCTCAAAAAGCCGCGTCAACAAAGCAGATTGGCAGAGCATTATCGTTCCTAAGCACGTGAAGCTGGCAACAGACCAAAGAAACCCTTTGAAAAATAGATAGATTTTAACGCAATTGAAGAAAAGTCTAAAAAATTTTAATTCTTTGTTGATACTCTTGCATTCACTTTCTCCTTTAGAGCGCGCGATTTAATTTAACAATTTAGTATTTCTAAAAGCTAGTTGCGGCTTCAACCTTTTTTAGGTTTCATTGATTGATTGGTCTTTTGTGATCTGCAGGGGTCTTCCTTCGGTTAAGGCTGGGCAAATTTTTTTTGGGTTTGTATTCAAATCTTCAAGGGTGTTATAATCGTTAGAAGCCAATCACCATTAAGATGTAACTATACTCTCATATAGTTTCTTTTCCATGAAGTTTATCATTGAACACTGTGTCATTACAACATTCTTTTCAAGGGTCTTAGGAAAAGCGCGTTCCGCTGAAAAAAAGTTTCCCTATCTCTTGAGTGCAATCTCTCAAAGCCGAATATGTTTCTTCTTTGTTACCAGAGCTTCTTCCACAGTCTCAAAAACAATATCCCTTTTTGACTCATCAGCTTTAGGTTTTTTAGTCCTCATATTAACCCTCAAAATACAAAACATATCAGCAAGAAAACTAAAGCATTATGAAGGAAAAATCAATACTGCAAAAAAAGAAAAAAGGGGTAGAGAAGCCAGCCTAACTTGCGTTCTGAGCAGACCTTAATCAGTTGGCAGGTTTCAAGCGGTAGAGTACGTTGGCTATATCGCCTGTGACATATACGTATCCTGTAGATCCAACAGCCACACCATTGAAATTGGACCATGGAATACCCGGATTCACAACGCCAAGTTCAAGCCCCTCAACCACTGTGCTAACTATGCCGGTTTCAAGGTCTATTCGAGAGACCCTTCCAGCTCCGCTCTCAACGACAAGTAGGTTTCCCTCCACGTCTACAGCAAGCCCCTCAGGGTTAGAAAGCCCCATGGCAACAGGAACATATGTAGGCACACCGTCAGTTACGATCCGCACAACCCAGCCTAATGCCCAGTCAGCAACATACAAGTCAGCTCCAATTGCCGCAAGACCCATCGGGACACCTAGAATATTTGCAATCACAGAGTCATCGCTAGCACGAATCACTCTGCCGGAACCAGCATTGAGTTCGGCTATGACACTTTGATCTCCAAACTTAATTGCGTTCAAAGGAAAATCGGGGGTTCCCAGATAATTCTTCACAGTGGTACCAGTGCCTGTCATGGGATTCCAGATCTGAACAGCGCTGCTCAAAAATGATGACAGAATCAGATTTTCCCCATCAACCGAAACGGTCCCTGGCCCTACAATGCTACCCGGTAACCCGATGTAACTAAGCTCTACGCTCTCTGCTCTTCCTGTTAATCCATCAAATTCCCGAAGTCCCCAGCCGTCAGCCACAAACACCGATTCGCCCGCCTTAGAATCAGGCACAACTGCCACGCCTGACGGTGAAATCATGCCTCCTTTGCTAACTACTCGTGTTTGCCCGCTGGGAAGAACCTTTGGACACTTCTCAGAAAGCAAAAAAGCACTTGCACTCCTTCAGGGCACGCTGGACGTGCTTTTTTGCAGGAGACATCTCAAGCCCTTCAGCCTCAAACGTATTCGGGGGGGCATTAAAATTTAGTCCAACCAACCGATTCTCAGGAAGTATGTGCTTTTCAGAAAGCACGTATTCAGGGCCGTATACACGGTTCAGAACACATATGATTTTTTTCAGAGCAAAAAGATAGGGCAGGGTATCTAAATCAAATCAACATAGGGTAAGGGTATAGGTATAGTCGGAGCCGAGTATACCGTTTGTTTATCTGCATTATTGTTTGGCAGCAGAATCTAAAGCATTCGGTCTGAAGAGCAATGGTAATCCTGCGAAAGGAAGTGACATAGCCCACAGATCCAGGTTATGACCTAATAGCCAGGCATACCAAGTACCCCAGCCGCCAACACTCCCGAGGAAAAGCCACATTACATAATGCCCAAGAAAATAGAGACCGACCAATGTCACGATAATGCCTACCGTATGCATGTTAACTTTCTCTAATGTATCTAACCCTATCGATTTCTTTGTGAAATAGGCGGCATAGAGACCCAGCAAAAGCAGTCCAACAGAAGTTACCAAGAAACTTAACAAATTAGCTGGGTAAAGAATAATGTAATCCATTCCTTTTTCGATTATTGTAGCAATCCAGTTGCCTGTGTTGTTCAGCCAGAAAACAAAAACATAAACGGTTCCCGAAATCAAGCCCCATTTAATGGCGCCTCGGGCTGATTTCTTTGGACTCAATTCGATAAACAGTTTTACTAGCACAGCTGTGAGGGCTATTGACTGGAAGAGACAAGGCAAAGTATTCTCTACGAATCCGCTGATTTGGGCGTTCAGGCTGCTGGAGACGGTGGTGAAACCATAAAGCCCTAGAATGCCGGACATAAGAAAGCTCAACCAGTAGATCGCTTCAAAGAACACTGCCAGTCTGGCTGCCATTAATGCTTCAGATTTTGAAAGGTCTTTTCTAACGATGTAGAACACAAAGGTTATTACGGCGATTAAGCCAGCCGCTGTCCTAAATGCCATTCCGACGCCTTGGGGAATGTCAGTTAAATAATTAAACAAGAATTCAAGGGGACCACGATTGATAAAGCCGTTAATAAATTCATAAAGCATATAGGAAAACAATGCGAAGGATACAAAAAGAAACCCAACTCTAAGCGGCCAATCAATCTTTCTTTCTGTCATCCTTGTCACATCAGCTAGAGAATAGTGTCTTACTCTATGTTTTAACCATAAAAGATTTGTGTCCTATCAGAATTTAGTGTTTTCTCAAGCAGTTAATTTTAAAAAGACTATTATGCGATTACTTGATTAGGAAAATATGTTGTAGAAGGTGTGTCCTGGTTGAGAAAAGATCAGCTAAGTGCTCTTGTTTTACTTGCTCAGGGATTGGGCGCGGTGTTTTTTGCTGTGTTTTGGGCAGCTTACTTTTTTGCTCTTCCTTCGATTGATGTGTTGTCTGGTGAACCTGTTTTCAAGGTATCCCTCTCAGTTTTTGGTGGTTTGTTCCTGCTGCTAACAATAGTATTAATTGCATATTCAGCTGCGGTGAATCGGAGAAAGAGCAAAACATAGTAATTTTGCATATCTTCTAAGCCTTAAACGAAATTGTCTATTACTTTCGATGTAGTTATGTGAGAAATTCTTTTCCAGCGCGCGGACAAAAGCAACACTATCAGCCCAATGTGGTAATCAAAATGCGAGCCAAAATCCAACAGAACACGGAGCGAAATCTTGGAGCGTACGTAGCAAGCGGGTCTATTCACTCTTTTAGTTTTTTCGCTTGTTGTGTGTTGTGTTCTGGTTTGTTGCTGTTCCGTGGGGAACTTATTTTAGCGCGCGCTCCGCAACTCTCTAGCCCGATTCCTATACAATATCCTGTAATTTCAATAGCGAAAGAGAAGACAAAAGACAATAAGAAGCAACTACCTACCTTCTCTACATGGTTCACCTCTGCTTTGACAAGGGCACCCTACTCTTAAAAGGCGAAATAGGCACTCCCTACGGAAAGTGGGATCCCCGAGTTAGTGGATACAGAATAAAGGCGCTACATTACCGAGAGGTACTAGCATACTTCAAAGAAAGTAAAATCACCTACGAAGACTGTGTCCAGCAACTTCCACCACGCGAAACCATCAAAAGCATAATCAAACTACGTCCCTACCAGACCAAAGCCCTCAACAAATGGCGAAAAGCACAAAACAGAGGTGTTCTAGTTCTACCCACAGCCGCAGGCAAAACCTTCATAGCTCTAGAAGCTATCCACATGCTCGAAAAGCAAACATTGATCGTTGTTCCAACCATAGATCTTATCGATCAGTGGAGAAAACGAATTAAAGAATGCCTCGGCGTGGAATCTGGAGCTGTTGGCGGAGGCGAAAACACCGTGCGAATGATAACCGTCGCGACCTACGACTCCGCATACCTGCAAGCAACGCTCTTAGGTAACAAGTTCATGCTTCTGGTCTTCGACGAGGTTCACCACCTCGCCTCACCAAGCTACATGCAAATTGCCGAAATGTACATCGCACCTTACCGAATGGGCCTAACTGCAACCTTCGAACGTATCGATGAAAGACACAGACTTCTGCCCAGACTTGTAGGAGACCTCTTATGCAACGTGGAAGTTGGAGAACTCACAGGCAAGCACCTCGCCCCATACACCTATGAAAAACTATACGTGGAACTCTCCCCTCAAGAACAGCAACTTTACAGAAAAGAGATGGCGACCTTTCGAAGATACCTCAGAGAAAAACGCATCCGAATGAGAAGCCCGAGAGACTTCCAGAGATTCATAATGAGAACTGGCAGAGATCCACGCGCGCGTGAAGCCCTACTGGCCAGAAACCGAGCCCTCAAATTAGCTATGAACAGTAAAGAAAAGATCCAAGCGTTAGGCAATCAGCTACACGCAAACACAAACGAGAAAACATTAATCTTCACATTGCATACTGACCTCGTCTACGCCGTAAGCCGCCGCTTTCTCATACCCGCAATTACCTACCTAACCCCCAAAGAAGAACGGCGTGAAATCTTGGATAATTTCCGAAAAGGAAACTACAATGCGATAGTCACCAGTCAAGTATTAGATGAGGGCATAGACGTGCCTGATGCCACAGTGGGGTACATCCTAAGCGGAACCGGAAGCACAAGAGCCTACATCCAAAGATTGGGAAGACTACTCAGAAAAGTAGAAGGTAAACAAGCACGCCTTGTCGAAATTATCTCCCAAGAAACAATGGAAGTACGAATGAGTCGCAGACGAACAATGAAAACCGAGGAGAAAGGAACAAATGCTGCCAAGTAATCTCCTGTCAGTCTGGAAACGAAAAGGCACTATCCAACCTCGTTTTGCCCGAGCATCCGCGGACAACCTAATAGTCGCAAAAACCCTCATAGAGATCTACTTGCAGGGAGCTGGCGAAAAGAAATCTGCTCTCAAAAGCACAGGCGAAGAGCTGGAGGACAAAGGATACGACTTCCACCTTGTGCGTGGGTTATCACTTCTACTGGACAGAAGAAGCATCTTCAAATGCACAAGCCAAGCCAACCCGCTTGAACTTCGGCGAAGACTTTTCC